>CABTZP010000047.1 GCA_902489375.1 uncultured Tissierellia bacterium
CATAGAGATGAGATATATGTTTTTGATGGCGGAACCCCGACCCCGTCGCCTGAAACCCCCGCCGATAAAGAAGCTCAGCGATCCCTGACATGCTCACGCCGCCGATCCCGATAAAATGAACTTTTTGTCCTGCGGACAAAATATCAAATGTGTACATATCTCCTCCTCACTTGTAACTAAATAATCATATCATATTGTTCCTTTTCATTTCTTTATCCAAGGCTGATTTTTGCGCGAGGGTTTCCCAATTTTTTCGATTTTCTGACAATTCGTGTATAATGAAAAGGTCATGAATCAATCGTTTCTCAACTTTCGTAAGGAAAGGCAAAAAGCGTGAATGTTATTATTTTAGACAATCTTTTTACTGGCGAATGGAAGGCCAGAGGAAGAGAAGATCTGATTCAAATTTTAGGCAGGTCTATGGAAGAGCTTTTAAAGGATTCGCTTAGGGAAGCGGATCTTAGAATAAAAAGGCGTGAAGAGCTTTCCATTTCGGATTGCGATCAGGTGATGATCGTCAGCGTTGGCGCCTGTGCGGCCTCGGCAAAGGGATTTTCAGCCTTTGCCTCTTCCTCAGCAAGCTGGCTGGTGGATCAAACTGGCCTTGTTGGCGGGATCAAGCTGCAAACGAGCGAGCTAGCTTCTTTTGAAGGAAAAATGTATTTTGAGGACTTCGTTCAAAAGGAGAAAAACCGCGTCGCGATCGAAAAACTCGACCTAGGAAAAGAGGAGGTCATGGTGATGGATGCCCCGCTGATCTCTTCCTTCGATCAATTGCAAAAGGCTCAAAAGCAAAAAGCCGGAGAAATCGCCGCCAAATGGATGAGCAAAGGCGTTCGCATTGACCAGCCTGAGCTGGTGACCATTGAACCCGAAGTGCTTATCGGGGAAGGCAGCTGGATCTCTGGCATCTGCCGGCTTGCGGGAAAAACAGTCATCGGAAAAAATTGTCGAATTACCGATCGGTCTGAGATTATTGACTCGATTCTGGCTGATCAGGTCACCGTAAAAAGCTCGTTAATTGAATCATCGACCATGAAAGAAGGCTCAAATATTGGCCCATATTCTCATTTGCGCCCCGGGGCAGAAATTGGGGAAGGCTGTCATATTGGAAATTTCGTGGAAGTGAAAAATTCAGTCCTGGGCGCGGGCACCAAAGCCGGCCATTTAGCTTATATCGGCGATGCCGATCTGGGAGAAGACATTAATGTCAGCTGCGGGGTGATTTTCTGCAATTATGATGGAAAAAATAAACACCGTTCAGCGGTCGGATCCCATTCCTTTTTAGGTTCAAACGCGAACCTGGTTGCCCCCGTTGCCATTGAAGAAAATGCTTTTATCGCCGCCGGTTCGACGATCACGAAGAACGTCCAGGAAGGCTGCCTGGCCGTTGAACGGGCGGAGCAGAAAAATATAGAAGGGTACGTTGGAAAAAAGAAAATAGAGGGCAAACTGTAGCCCGAAAGATGTTGAAGGAGGAGCCATGGAAAAGTTGGGAATGAAAGTGTTTACAGGAACAGCAAATATCCCCTTTGCTCAGGCCATATGTGATCGCTTGGGCGTGGAACTGGGAAAGGCCGACGTCAGTCAGTTTGCCGACGGGGAAACCTCGGTAAAGATCAATGAGACGGTTCGAGGCTATGAAACCTTTATTGTTCAGTCGACATCAACGCCTGTGAACGATCATCTCATGGAAGTGTTGATCATGGCCGATGCCCTTAAAAGAGCTTCAGCAAGCAAAATTAACCTTGTATTGCCTTATTACGGCTACGCCCGGCAAGATCGAAAGACCCGGGGGAGGGAGCCGATCACCGCAAAAATGGTCGCCGATCTGATTGAAACCGTAGGCGTTGACCGGGTGGTGACGATGGACCTGCACGCCGGTCAGATTCAGGGTTATTTTAATATTCCGGTGGACCATATGACAGCAGCCAAGTTTCAGGCCCGGTTCTTCCAGCCTCTGGTCGAAAAGGAACCGGAAAAATGGGTGGTCGCCTCGCCTGATATTGGCGGCGTGGCCCGTGCCCGGAAATTTTCCCACCTCTTGGATCTTCCCATTGCCATCATTGAAAAAATCAGACCCAAGCCAAATGTATCCTATGTAACCAACGTCATTGGCGATGTTGAAGGAAAAAACTGCATTCTCCTGGATGATATCATTGACACCGCCGGCACCATCACAAACGCTGCCAGACTCTTAAAGGAATCTGGTGCTGCGGATGTGTATATTACCGCTTCTCACGGGGTTTTAAGCGGCCCCGCGGTTGAGCGAATCATGGATTCGCCCGTAAAAAAATGTGTCATTACCGACTCCATCCAGATTCCGGAGGAAAAGAAGTTCCCCAAACTTGAAGTCATTACCCTGGTTCCTCTCCTCGCGCAGACGATTGAGAGAATTTATCGCTATGAGTCAGTCAGTGAGCTGTTTGACGCATGAAGACCTATGTGATTGCCGGCCTGGGAAATCCTGGGGACCGATACACCAACACCAGGCATAATGTCGGCTTTAAAGCAATCGATCTTTTGGGCCTCCAGCTGGGCATTCAAAATCCTCGGGTAAAATGGAACGCGCTGGTTTCCGAAGGGCGGGTCGGGGAAAACAAGATCATCCTGGTTAAGCCACAGACCTTTATGAACCGGTCTGGCCTGGCCATTGCCCCGATTGTCGATTTTTACAAAATCCCCCATTCCAATTTGATGGTCATCCATGATGATATCGACATCGATTGGGGAACGATCCGGATTCGGCCTCATGGGTCAGCTGGAACCCATAATGGGATGAAATCAGTAATCAGCGCCCTTGGCGCCGAGAATTTTCCCCGCATTAAAATCGCGGTGGGGAAAAGACCAGCCGTGATGGATTTGGCCGATTTTGTCCTCAGTAATTTCGTTAAAAATGAGATGCCGATCCTAAACGATGAACTGGATGCGGCGGTAAAGGCCTTTTTGACCTATCTTGATCTGGGCTCAGTGGAAGCGATGAACCAGTGGAATGGGTGGAAGTCACCCTCCCTTCCGAAATTGAGCTCGGAGGAGATCCGGGAGGCCAAAACAGAAAAAAAGAAGCGTATGGAACAGGCCGAATTTAGTAAAACCTGCGATTATTGCGGTAAAAAATGAATATTTTTACTTCTTTGCTTCAAGAGGATACTCAGTTTCGCCTTCTATTAAATTCGATGGAAGAAGGCTCCCGTCACTATGACATTCATGGATTGGTCGAAGAAAGCACAGGCCATTTTCTGCTCTCCCTATTAGAGAGCAGAGATGCGCCTGTTTTTCTCGTGACCGCGAATGAAAAAAGAGCCATGGCCTTGGAAGAAGATTTGGGGCCTTTATCCGGAGACCGGGCCATCTATTTTCCTGCTGAGGAAACCCATTATTTCCGGACCCAATCCGTGATCTCATCAACCCGAAAAAAGAGAATCCGGGCAATGGAAAGACTCGCTCAGGGAGAAAAGCTGATTATCCTGACCACTCTTTCGGCCATAAAAAAGCCCATCTCTCCCCTGGAAAGGGTCAAAAGCCAAATTTTCTTCCTGGAAGCCGGGGAAGAGGCGGACCGGGAAAAGCTTTTAGAAAAACTCATTCGCCTTTCCTATGAGCGGGTCATGACGGTGGAAAGCCGAGGGCAATTTGCTGTTCGTGGAGACATCCTTGATATTTTTCCTCCGGGAGCGGAAGAGGCGATTCGGATTGAATTTTTTGATAATCAGATTGACAGCATCCGCACCTTTTCCATTGAAAATCAGCGTTCAGACCAAAAGCTGGACCGGGTCTCGATTGGCCCTTCCCGGGCGTTCATCTTCGATTCAGAGGATATTACGGATATTAAGAAGGGAATGACGAAAGACCTGGGCCTGTTAAATAAGCCCAAAGAAGGACAGAACGCAGAACAGGCAAAGGAAATCTTTCAAAGGTATTTAGCGGATCTAAGCGAAAATGGTTCGATTAAGGATATGGATCTGGCCCTGCCTTATGTGAAGAAATCAAAACTGGCTCATCTCTATGATTATTTGCCTGATGATGGGGTGATCGTCTATGAAGATTTAAGGAGAATTTTAGAAAATGAGGATCAGACCGTTCTTTTGGATCAGGAGGACCTGACCGATGCATTTTTTCAGGGAGAAATTCTTCAATCTCACCTTCGCTCAGTCCAAAATCCCAGAGCTTATTTATCCGAAATGGATCGGCTATTTTCGATCAACCTCACGCAAATTCTAAAACAGCCTGTCTTTTTTCAGCCCGACCTGCTTCTTGAAATTCATTCACTTGCCATTGGAAGCTTTCAAAAACATTGGGATGACTTTATCAGCGACCTGAAAAGACGGATCCGTGAGGGCTATCAGCTTCTGATTTTCGCCGGCCCCCATCCCGAACTTTTACAGGGTCAGCTTCAAGAGTCGGGCCTTTCATCGGTGATCATTCCCTATGAAGAGGAAGGAAAAAAGCCTCTGCCCGGAACGATTGCGCTTGTGAACCGGTCTCTTTCCCGAGGCTTCATGTACCCCCAAAGCCGGATCGCCATTTATACCTTTTATGAGATTTCCGGCGCGAGAGAAAAAAAGAATAAAAAGCGGAAAAAAATGACCGGGTCCTTTTTTGACTACCAGGACCTGGAGCCGGGAGATTATATTGTCCATGAGCAGCATGGAATCGGCCAGTATCAAGGCTCTGAAAGCATGACCGTCGAAGGGCTGACGAAGGACTATCTTAAAATCTCTTATCAAAAAAGCGATGTTCTCTATGTTCCGATTGAAGACATGAGCCTCTTAACCAAATATGTTGGGAAAGAAGGAAAAAAACCCAGACTCTCCTCATTAGGATCAGGCGATTGGAAAAAATCCAAGGCCAAAGTGAAAAAAGCCGTCGACGCCATCGCCGACGATCTTATTGACCTATACGCCAAAAGAGCCAAAATCAAAGGTCACGCCTTTGCCCCTGACAGTCCCTGGCAGAAAGATTTTGAGGAAGCTTTCCCTTATCAGGAAACCCCTTCTCAGCTCCGGGCGATGGAGGAGATCAAAAAGGACATGGAATCTGACCGGCCCATGGACCGGCTATTATGCGGAGACGTTGGCTATGGAAAAACGGAACTTGCCTTAAGAGCTGCCTTTAAGGCGATTATGGATGGCAAGCAGGTCGCCTTTCTCTGCCCAACGACCATCCTAACCCAGCAGCACTATCAAACGATGGTGGAGCGCTTTCGAAGCTTTCCTTTACGCGTTGAATTTTTGTCTCGCTTTAAGTCCAGGGATCAGCAAAAAGAGCTGATCAAGGCGATTCATCAAGGCGCCGTTGACCTGGTCGTAGGAACCCATCGTCTTCTTTCACAGGATGTTTCTTTTCATGATCTGGGCCTTTTGGTAATTGATGAAGAGCAGAGATTCGGTGTGAAAGATAAAGAGAAGATGAAAAGGCTAAAGGAAAATGTCGATGTCCTGACCCTTTCCGCTACGCCGATACCGCGAACCCTTCAGTTATCTCTAACGGGAATCCGAGACATGAGCCTTTTGGAAGAGCCGCCGGCTGACCGTTATCCGACCACTACGTATGTGCTGGAAAACAATCCCCTCGTTTTAAGGGATGCGATCGAACGAGAAATCGATCGAAACGGGCAGGTTTTCTTCATCTCCAATCGGGTATATGATATTTATAAAATTCAGGATCAGCTTCAGGCCCTGGTTCCCCGGGCCAGCATCTCGGTGGCCCACGGACAGATGTCTTCAGCCCAGTTGGAAAGCGTTATGGAGGAATTTGTCACGGGGAAAACGGATATCCTCCTTTCCACAACCATCGTCGAAACGGGAATGGATATTGCCAATGTCAATACCCTGATCGTTCTTCGGGCGGATCGGATGGGCTTATCTCAGCTCTACCAGTTAAAGGGAAGGATCGGACGTGCCGACCGAAGATCATACGCCTATTTTACCTATGAACGAGATCGCGTTTTAAATGAGAATTCGGAAAAACGTCTTAAGGCCATCCGCGATTTCACAGAGTTTGGCTCGGGATACAAGATCGCCATGAGAGATTTGGAGCTTCGAGGAGCGGGGAATCTTTTGGGAACAGGGCAATCGGGCCATGTCGATGCCATTGGATATGAACTTTATGTCAAGCTTCTGGAAGAAGCGGTGTCCCGGGCAAAAGGAAAAGCAAAAGAAAAAAAGCAGGAATCGATCAATGTCGATATCAAAGTTTCAGCTTTTATCCCAGACGATTATATCCAGGCCTCTTCCGAAAAAATTAGGATGTACAGAAAAATAGCTAATATTGAAAATGACGAGGATTATAGTACAATCATAGAAGAATTGATTGATCGATATGGAGATCCTCCGAACAGCCTGATTCATTTAATGGATATCATGCTGATC
This sequence comes from uncultured Tissierellia bacterium, assembly GCA_902489375.1. Taxonomy (GTDB): domain Bacteria; phylum Bacillota; class Clostridia; order Tissierellales; family Peptoniphilaceae; genus CABTZP01. The sequence continues at coordinate 6,372 of CABTZP010000047.1, forward strand.
AAAACAATGGCAACCCTAGTGGGTTTTTCTCAGGTGAAAGAGCTTGAGGGGCAAGTTGAGCTTCGCTACAAGGAATTTTCTCTGTTTTCGGTAGAGGAGCTGGAAGCGATCTCAAAAAAGTATCGGGGTCCCCTTTCTTTTGACTTTCAGAAGGCGCCGAAGTTTAAAGTCGCTGCTGGTCAGGAGAAAATCAAAGATGTTCAGTCTTTACTCAAGCTGATCTTAAAAATAAAAAAGAGTGAAAAAAATGGAGGTAATGATGAATAAGAAGATGACGAAATTCGCAGGAATTGGCTTAGCAGCTGCTTTGCTCCTTACCGGATGCGGAAATGGAAACGGCGGCGGAACCTACGCGACAGTCGATGGAAAAGCGATCCCTCAGGACAAATATGATGCCCAGTTAAAACTCTATAAAAATATTTTAGCAGCCCAGTATCAGCTTCCAGTCTCGATTTCCAATTCTTTAATTCAGGAAACCGTGATGATGTCTGATCTGGAGAAAAACAAGGTTTCGATTCCAGAAGATGAATATAAAGTGGAGTATGAAAAGGCGATTGAAACCTACGGCGGTCCCGAAGCATACCAACAGGCCTTAAAGCAGCTGGATGTAACGGATCAGGAAATGCGTGACTCGCTGAAATATGAAACCATCTCCCGGATTCATCATGAATGGTTCACCAAAAATCATATGCCTTCCGATGCGGAAATGAAAAAATACTTCGAAGACAATAAAAACACCCTGGTCACTGTGGATTCCAGCCACATTCTAGTAAAAACGGAAGAAGAGGCGAAAAAGGTCAAAGAACGGCTGGCCAAGGGAGAAAAGTTTGAAGACATCGCGAAAGAAGTTTCTACCGACAAGGGCAGCGCGGTGAAGGGCGGAGCCTTAGGTGAGCAGACCGCGGATGCTTTCGTACCGGAATTTTCAAAGGCCTTGGAGGGTCTTAAGGAAGGTCAGATTTCCGAGCCGGTCAAATCCGAATACGGCTACCATATCATCCGTGTGAATAAGAAAAATGATTCTTTTGAGTCGAAGAAAAAGGAAATCGCAGAGCAACTTACCGGTACGGCCTATAGTGACTATATCCAAGACCTCATGAAGAAGGCCAAAGTAGAAATTAAAGGTCAGGAAGCAAAGGTTGATGAGGGTCAGCAATCCGGTGAACCGGAAAAGGCAGACCAATCGCAGCCAGCCGAATCTCAGCAGTCTTCCAAATAAAAAAGGTTTCGGAAGAAAAAGAGGAAAAATATTTCGGGCGTTTTCCCTGCTTGGGCAAAAGAGTGTGATTTCAAGCCTTTTAGCGGGTCCCCAAAAGACGACTTCGCATATTTATCTACGTATTGGAACTGGAGCGGAAGAGCCAGAAGGGGCTTTTCCGCTCCTTTTTTAAGGAGGACGTATGAGCAAGATGACATTGAAAGATTTAGATGTTCGGGGAAAGAAGGTCTTGGTACGGGTGGATTTTAATGTTCCCATGACCAAAGGAGAGAAAAGAGAGATTCAAGATGATACCCGCATTCGAGCAGCGCTTCCAACCATTTGCTACCTTCTTGATCACGAGGCGACCGTTATTCTAATGAGCCATCTGGGCCGTCCGGAGGGAAAGGCCAGCCCGGAATTCTCACTGGCTCCGGTGGCCCGCCGCCTCTCAAAAATTCTCGATAAGCCAGTTCATTTCATCGCTTCAGATCAGGTTGTTGACCAGGACGTTCAGCTTCGGGTAAAGGCCTTACAAAAAGGTGACCTGGCTCTTTTGGAGAATACCCGCTTTTCTCCGGGGGAGCCAAAAAATGATCCTTCCTTTGCAAAAAGCCTGGCATCCTTAGGGGATGTTTTTGTAAATGATGCCTTTGGCACCTGCCACCGTACCCACGCCTCAAATGTTGGCCTGGCCTCTCTTCTTCCCTCTGCCCTGGGCTTTTTAGTCGAAGAGGAGCTGACAACAATGGGTGAAGCCCTCCGGGAACCTCGCCGTCCCTTTACCGCCATCATCGGAGGGGCGAAAGTGTCCGATAAAATTGGAATTATTGATCATCTGATCGATCGGGTCGATAACATCCTGATCGGCGGGGGGATGTCCTATACTTTTTTAAAGGCCCAGGGCATTGAAATCGGGACCTCCCTATTGGATGAAGAAAAAATCGATTTGGCCAGGGCTTTGATTCAAAAAGCAAAAGAAAAAAAGGTTCGCTTGCTTTTACCGATTGATGGGGTCATCGCAGAGCAAAAGGCCCTTCATCAGAAAACCGAAGTTCTTCCCATTGAAAAGATTCCAAAAGATAAGATGAGCCTAGATATCGGCCCGAAAACGGCAAAGCTTTATGCCGAGGTAATTGAATCATCAGCAACCGTCGTCTGGAATGGCCCTATGGGCGTTTTTGAAATTCCTGAGTTTTCCAAGGGAACAAAGACAGTCGCCCAGGCGATGGCCAACTGTCTAGGCGTAACCATCGTTGGCGGAGGGGATTCTGCTGCGGCGATTCAGGAGCTCGGATTGACCAACGCCATTACCCATGTTTCAACGGGCGGGGGAGCTTCATTAAAATTTTTAGAAGGGAAAGCGCTTCCCGGAGTGGCCTGTATTTCAGATAAGCCGACAGGAAAATAAAGTCGGCCTTTCTCATTTCAGAATAATAATGCATAATAAGAAAAGAGATTCCATGGGCGGAAAGGAGAGATACATATGCGCATACCATTGATCGCCGGGAACTGGAAGATGAATAAAACTCCCTATGAAGCGGGCTTACTGATTGAAAAAATTAAGGAATATGAGATCAGTCCAGACGTCGAAGCTGTTTTTTGCGTACCATCCATTGATATTCCCGTTGTTCGCGAACATCTGGAAGGAACGAACTTTTTTCTGGGCGCTCAGAATTTTTTCAGTGAAAGACAGGGCGCCTATACCGGAGAAATCTCCGGCCCTATGCTGAAAGATTATGGCGTAGAATATCTGATCATTGGTCACTCGGAAAGACGGACCATTTTCGGAGAGGACGACGAAATGATCCATGAAAAGCTCATTTCCGCTTTAAATCAGGACTTTTTGCCGATTCTTTGCCTTGGAGAGTCTTTAAAAAAAAGAGAAGCCGGAAAGCAGGAAGAAAAGGTGAAAAAACAGCTGGAAAAGGATCTGGAAGGGCTTGATACCGCCGACTTTGCCAATCTTTCGATTGCCTACGAGCCCATCTGGGCCATCGGGACAGGCAAGAGCGCTTCAAAAGAAGATGCTCAGGAAATGGCTTCATTCATTCGCGAAGAAATCTCCAAAGCCTATGGACAATCGGCTGCGGATAAGGTGCGCATTTTGTACGGGGGGTCCGTAAACGTTGATAATATTAAAGAATTGATGGATCAGAAGGATATTGACGGAGTTCTGGTTGGCGGAGCTTCCTTGAGGGCGGATTCTTTTGCGCAAATGATTAATTTTCAAAATTGATCACGAATGTTTTCTCTTAATTATAGAGAAGGATGTAGAGAAGGATGCGCTTGCCTTATTATACGGCTTAGGAAAGAAAGGGAAGGAAGGTATTCGATGTCGTACATCAATGAAATCTACGCCCGTCAGGTTTTGGATTCCCGGGGCAATCCTACGGTAGAAGTGGAAGTGACGACGGAACAAGGCGGAATTGGAAGAGCGATTGTTCCATCCGGTGCGTCGACGGGACAGTTTGAGGCGGTTGAACTGCGCGATCAGGATCCCAAAAATTACGGGGGAAAGAGTGTCTTAAAAGCAGTTGACCATGTCAATAATGAACTGGCAAACCTTTTAACTGGATTTGAAGTCTCCGACCAGGCTGGCATTGATCAGCTCATGGTGGAAGAAGATGGGACCCCCAATAAGGCGAATTTTGGGGCCAATGCCATTTTAGGGGTGAGCCTGGCCTGCGCCAGAGCTGCCGCGGATGAAAAAGAGCTTCCCCTTTACAACTATATTGGAGGCTGTTCGGCA
>CABTZP010000048.1 GCA_902489375.1 uncultured Tissierellia bacterium
GAGAGCCAATTCAGGCTCTATTATTTGCTGAAATTATTAAACTCAAAGTCATTCAGGTATTCAATTTGGAAGGTTCTCGCTTCTCTCTTTTGGAGAGTTAGCTTTTTTATTGTATCATGCGCTTTCGGCCTTGTCAAACAACTTTTAGAATTTTTTCAAAAATTCTTTTCGATTTGTTTGCCGGTCTCAAGGCACGACTTTGTTATAATACCATCCCCGCCATGGGCTGTCAAATATTTTAAAAAAAGCTGATTTCGCCCCTTTTCCGCTAGTCTGGGCCTTTTCTCTGCAATGGCCATAGATCTTCTTTCAATTTTTTCCGCCGTTTCCGAAACTTTCCCCTATTTTTAGTGAGTGGATTCCTCTTCGATCATAAAAGGCTCAAAATATTCCTGAACCAAATTGCGCGCCTCCGCCTCGTTGACCATGTAATAGGAGATGCCGCCCAAATAGGCGGGTCTTCCGGGAAGCTGGATGATTTCCGGGTCCGAAACCATGTTCATCAGTCTGGGTGCTCTGGGGATCATGGGAATCGACGGGATATTGGTCTTTGCGTGGGCCGCGAAGGCGGAAAGCATTGCCGGCCAGCGGAGGGCTTTTCCCGGGGAGAGGGCCTGAATCGCCGCTTCCTTTAAGAAAGCCTGCTGGGCCTCCACCCGATCGATATCCCCGCGGGGATAGCCTTGGCGGTGGCGGAGATAAAAGAGGGCTTCTTCCCCTTTTAAGACATGGTCCCCGGTCCGATACCGCTCCCCCTCAACCGGCGCCGCTTTATTCGGAATCGTATAAGAAACCCCGCCCATAGCGTCAATAACGGCCTTTACCGTCTCATAATCGACGACCATGTAGTAATCCAGATCAATGCCCAGAAAATCCCGAATCGTCTCGACGGTTAATTCCGGACCCCCATAGGCATAAGCATGGTTTACTTTCGTGGGTTTTCCCCGGACCTGAACATAGGTATCCCGAGGAATCGAAAGAACGGTTGTCTTCCCCTTCCAGAAGTTCAGCCGGACAAGCATCAGGGTATCTGACCTCTGCGGGGTCCCTTCGCCCGTATTGTCCACGCCTGCCAGAAGAAACATCATGTCCAGGCCAAAGCGCCGGAGGCGGTTTCCCTCATCCGCGGCGGGAACCGGCAGATTTTTCTTCTCCTTGTCCCAGGAATAGCAAATCGAAAGGTTGATCACAAGGAAGGTCAGCAAAAGAGCCAGAATCACCGTAAAAAAACGCTTGATTTTCGTTTTTATAGGTGTCCGCCGGGGAGCCTCTTCCTCTTGTTCCTCAAGATCATCGTCTTCTTCCTCGTATGCCGGACGGGAGCGATGGCGGAAGGGATTTTTCCCCAAAGGCCAGCTCTTAAACGCTCCTTTTTCTAGGCTTTCCTCTTTTCGGGGGCTATGGCGGCTTTCTTCTTCCTCTTCCGATTTTTCCCGGAAGGAATCTTCTTTTTGAATTTGACTTTCTTCTTGGATTTGTTTTTCCAGGCGTTTTCGCTCTTCTTCCCGAATCCGGTTTTCTAAGCGAATCCGCTCCTCTTCCTGGATTCGAATCTCTTCGCGAATTCGGTACTCCTCACGGATCCGATGGGCATTTCGAATTCGTTCTTCCTCCTGAATTCGGGCCTCTTCACGGATTTTTTCTTCTTCCCAGATCTGATCCTCTTCCACAGCCCTCATTTCTTCTTTTGCCGAATGAGGGGAATCTTTTTTCGCTCCGGTCAGCTGGTCAAAATAAGCCCGTTCTTCCCCGGTCAAAACCTTTCGAGGCCGGTTTTTCCGGTCTTTATCCTTCTGATAGCGGCCGACATATCGATGGTAACGGTCGGGATCAAAGCGGCCCGGATCAATTTGGCCCGGATCAAAAGGGTCCGAACGGCTTTTTGGGTCGTCATTTTGCTTTAAAGGTTTTCGATTGGCTTTCGGATCATCTTTCATCGCCGGATCCTCCCCCATTTTCCAGGTCCCGGGCAATCTGGCAGAGTTTTTCCAGCCGGTGACGGACCCCGGATTTACTCAGCCTGGGATGCATGGCTTCGCCCAGCTCCCGCAAATTGGCCGTTTGATTTTCCCGCCTCACCCTGGCCATTTCCCGAAGGCCGGGAGAAAGGCGATCCAGGCCCATCTTTTTTTCAATCTGATCAATGGCCTGAAGCTGAGCCGAAGCGGTTTTTACCTGCCGGTCATAATTCGCGATCTGGGCATTGGCCTGACGGTTGATGTCGTTATGGAGATCTTTTTTCGCTTTGGTATTTTCCAATTTGAGCATGGCCTGCGAAGCGCCGATGTCAATCAAAAAGTCCGAAATGGTCTCCGAATCTTTCAAATAAAATATTTTGGTGTCTTTTCGCTCCGTTCTTTTAAAAGAAAGGGCCAGGACATCCGCAACGCGGAGCAGGGCTGGGATTTCTTTCGCCGAATTAACAAGAACTTCAACGTGGTAGGATTTTTCAGGATCGACGATGGACCCTGAGGCTAAAAAAGCGCCGCGAAGATAGGCCCGGGCGTTTTTTTCATTGGATAAGCGGGCCAAAATGCGCTCCGGGTTCTCGGTCACCTGGCCAAAAAGGTTAAAGCCCGAAGCTTCAAGAAACTGGTCCAGGTAAGGCTGAGGAAGAGAGGTCGTGTAGATGGGTTCCTGCTGGAGCCGGTCGTTTTGCTCCGAAAAAATTTCCATTTCTTCCTGATACAAATAGCGAATCAGCAGGCAGACCCTTTGAATGACCGCAAGGTTTTCGGAAATAAAGCGCAAACGAGCGCCTTCCTGACTGACCGCGAGATTGGCATTGAGGCCGGCCAGGGCCGTCAGCTCAATGAGCGCTTCGATTCTTGAGCTCAGCTTTAAACGGCTGATTTCTTCTTTTACTTCGTAGGAAAATCCCATCCGCTCCCCCAGCCCTTCTATTATCCAATTCCTTAGACTTTCTCCTCAAATGCGTTGATCACCATGTTTTTTTCGGATTCATAGCGGAGCATCTTCAGCGCCTTTCTCCAGGGCATATAAAGAGAATCGCTGAAGCCCTCCTCTTTTTGCGGACGCGGCCTGCCTTTTTCAGGTGCCATGGAATAGAAGGCAACTTCTTTATGAACCAGCTCCCCGTTCGGACGGGAATAGTTATAGCGGACATAGCCCAAATACGCCAAAATCCGGCAGGAAACGCCGGACTCCTCCCAAACTTCACGGAGGGCCGTCTCTTCCAGGCTTTCTCCTGCCTCGACCCTTCCTTTGGGCAGGACCCAGCCTCCGCGGATTTTATGGAGAATCAGAACCTTATCCCGGTTCATAATCACACCGCCTGCACTTTGTTCTTTCAAGACGGTCTCCTTTCCATCTTAAGCTTCCCCTTTCCTTTGGCCTCAGGCTCGATCATCGTCTATTCCCAGTAGGCCGAGTCCCTGTGATTGATATTGACTTCCATTCCCTTTTCACGAAGGATCCGGGCCAGATATTCCGTCAGGACCACGGACCGGTGCCTTCCTCCCGTACAGCCGATTCCAATAACCAGGGTCCTTTTTCCCTCCCGAAAATACAGGGGCAAAAGAAAGGAGAGAAAATCCTCCATTTTCTTTAGAAAAATCTCAGCTTCCGGCGCCTTCATGACGTAGTCCTGAACGGGAAGGTCCAGACCGGTCTTTTTCTTTAAGTCCTCCACATAAAAGGGATTAGCCAAAAACCGGGCGTCGACCACCAAATCCGCATCCAAAAGAATGCCGTATTTATAGCCAAAAGAAACCAGAGAAATCACGATCCTGGAATCCGCTGTCGGGGAATAGATCGCATCCAGTCTTTCCTTAAGCTGGGCCAGATTCAGGTTGGAGGTGTCAATGATGTGGTCTGCCCGGCCCCGAATCGTGTGCAAAAGAGCTTTTTCCCGCTGGATACCATCGTAAATATTTCCCGCCCGGTCCAGGGGATGGGGCCGCCGCTTTTCCTTATATCGCCGGATCAGGACCTTTTCCTCGGCTTCCACAAAGACGACGGAAACCTCCATCTTCCGCGCTTTAAGCTGGTCAATCATCTCAAAGAGCTGGTCAAAAAAATCCCTTCCCCGGATATCCACGCCCAGGGCAACTTCTGAAATGGGGTTGGAGGAGGTGGAGGCCAGCTGCAAAAACGATCCCATCAGCTGGGGCGGAAGATTATCCATGCAAAAATAACCCAGATCCTCAAAAAAGTTCAGAACTGAGCTCTTCCCTGCCCCGCTCATCCCGGTGACCACAACGACTTTCATGCCCCCGCCTTTCTATGCGTCCTTGCCAATAATTTTGATCTCTGGCTCCAATTTTATCCCATATCGGTCCTGAATGGTATCCATGACCATGGCCATGAGTTCGATGACGTCGGACGCCCTGGCATGGCCACGATTAATAATAAAACCGGCGTGCTTTTCCGAAATTTCCGCATCGTTGACGGATTTTCCCTTCAGGCCAGCCTGATCAATAAGCCTGGCTGCGGCGCCCTCTTTCGGCCTTTTAAAAATAGACCCGGCGGAATAGGCGTTTAAGGGCTGGGCAGCCTCTCTTTTTGCCCGGATTTCCTGGTATTGTTTGATGATCTCTTCCGGAACCCCGGCCTCAAGTTTCAAAGAGACCCCGGTGACAATCTCTTTTTTCTCCATCATCAGGCTCTTCCGGTAGCCGAAGGAAAGGGCCTCTCGGGGATAGGTTTTCCGCTTTCCCTCCTGATCAATCACCCGGACCATGCCCAGGACCTGACTCATTTCTCTTCCGAAGGCCCCGGCATTCATGATCGCGCCGCCCCCGACTGATCCGGGAATCCCGGCGAGCGCCTCCATCCCGGTCAATCCGGCTTTGAAGGAAAGGTGGGCGATCCGGCGGATACTGGCGCCGGCCTTGGCCTGGACTTCATTGCCATCAATCATGATGTCCGAAAATTTGTCTGCCAGAAGGAGGATCACGCCCTCAAAGCCGCCATCGCGGATCAGGACATTGGACCCTTTTCCCAATATATAGTAAGGAATTTTCTCTTCTCGGAGGAAGCAAAGGGCTTGGGCCAATTCTGATTCTGAAGTCGGCTCGAGGAGAAGATCGCATGGTCCTCCGATGTGGAAGGTCGTGTACGGGGCAAGACTGGGCCTTCGTCTGGCAATGCCGTAAGGCCCTTTCTCCAGTTCGTCAAGTTGTTGATGGGTTAACACCTTTCTTTGCTCCCTTCCTTAATAAATATTAGAGTAAAAATGATTTGCGTATGAATGGTGGACGCAGGGCCGTCTCCGGGTGGCGTAAGACCGGGGCAGTTTGTGCCGAGGTCAGCAGTGGGCTTCGGGACAGTCCAGGGTTTGCGGTTCGGGACCGAGGGCGGCGGCGCGCCTTGCGGTTAGGCCGCCCGAAGAGGACGCTGGGCGAAAAGCTGGCAGCTGAAAGTCATTCGAAGGACTTCCTTTAGCCAAAATCAGTCAGCATTCTAAAAGATCTTTTTTTAAGAATTGTTATTTATATACCCAAAGGGTGAGGAAAAAAGTAAAAGTTGCTTGGTTCATCTCGAGTTTTTTTGCGATGGATGAAAATTAAAGGGCATCCTCGTAAAGCTTGGTTTTCCAATCGCCCGCCGAAGGCGGGCTCCTCTCAAAATTAGGCGTTGCCGAAGGCAAGGCGGCTTTAGCCGCCCCCCTCCGGCCCCGAGGGTGGGGCCGGAGGGGGCTCCTTCTGAAGTTCAGTTGAGATGTCAACGTTGGCCAAAGGTACTCTTGCATATAAGTGGGAATTCGAAAGTCGCCAAAAGCCACTTATGAAATTTAAGTGGAAATATCAAAGTCTAAAATTCCCACTTAGCGTTTTTAAGTGGGAAAAGCCAAGTCCATTTTTTCCACTTATAATTTTATAAGTGGAAAAAGACAAGTCGCTGATCCCCACTTATTTTTCGTAAGTGGAAAAAGTCGGGTCGCTGATTTCCACTTATTTTTTGTAAGTGGAAAAAATCAAGTCACTGATTCCCACTTATTTTTCGTAAGTGGGAAAAGACAAGTCGCTGATTTCCACTTATTTTTCGTAAGTGGAAAAAGTTGAGTTGCATATTCCCACTTATTTTTCATAAGTGGGAACATGCGAGTCGCTGATTCCCACTGACAGCTTCCCAATTTAAACGAATAGGAGGGGCAGTTCCTGTCCCGCCTCCCTCTCGCCTCCGTCCCACCTCCTTCGAGCTTACACGGGACAAGGCCCAACCGAACCAAGCAGGATGCGGACGGGCCATGGTAGATCTGGCAGCGGGACGAGCTTTGCGCCAGGGCAAGTGTTCCCTCTCTCGTCTTTCAAGCGGGACAAAAAGCGCTCAGGCGGGACAAAAAAAAGGGCCGGGACAATCTCTTGTCCCGGCCCTTGAGCTGACGAGCCAGCCCAGGTTTATCAACCTTGCCCAATTCTTAAAACGAAGGTGCGCAGGATTGAATTACTTTTCTTCGGCCATTCTCTCGTAGTTTTCGTAGCGTCTGATGGCTGCGTCGGCTGCCTTGGTGTAGAGTTCTTCCGCAATCTCAGGGAAGTTTCTCTGTAAGGAGGAGTAACGAACTTCGCCCATGAGGAATTCCTTAAAGTCTGCGGTCGGCTTCTTGGAGTCAAGCTGGAATGGATTCTTGCCTTCTTCCGCGCGGCGAGGATCGTATCTCCAGAGGTGCCAGTAACCAGCAGCGACGGCTTCCTTCTCGCGGATCTGGCTCTTGCCCATTCCGATGCGGATGCCGTGGTTGATGCAAGGCGCGTAAGCGATGATCAGGGAAGGTCCGTTATAGGATTCCGCCTCGACCATGGCCTTAATGCACTGGTTGTGATCTGCGCCCATGGCTACCTGTGCGGTGTAGACATAGCCATAAGTGGATTCCATCAGCGCCAGGTCCTTGGACTGAATTCTCTTGCCGCCCGCAGCAAACTGCGCGACTGCAGCCAGAGGAGTCGCCTTGGAGGACTGACCGCCGGTGTTGGAGTAAACTTCGGTGTTCATGACCAAGACGTTGATGTCTTTGCCGGAGGCCAGGACGTGATCGAGGCCGCCAAAGCCGATATCAAATGCCCAACCGTCGCCGCCAAAGATCCACATGGATTTTTTAACCATGAAGTCCTTCAGATCGAGGATTTCGTCTAAGAGTTTCTGAGCATCGCCGGAGACCTTGTGGTCTGCATAGTTGAGGATCTCCGCGGTCGCCTTCTTGGATTCGATATGGTCATCGCGTCCGGCAATCCAGGCGTCAAAGAGCTCGTTCCACTTGGCGTCGGCGTTCAGGGCCTTGAATTCTTCCATCCGTGTCTGGACCAGGTCCATGTTGGATTCGTTGGCAAGAAGCTGACCAAAGCCGTATTCCGCCGCGTCCTCAAAGAGGGAGTTGCCCCAGGATGGGCCACAGCCCGAGCAGGTGGTGGTGTACGGTGTCGACGGTGCGGAAGCGCCCCAGATCGAAGAGCAGCCGGTCGCGTTGGCGATCATCATATGATCTCCGAAGAGCTGGGTGACTAAGCGAGCGTAAGGCGTTTCGCCGCAGCCTGCGCAGGAGCCTGAGAATTCAAGCAGAGGCTGAACAAACTGAGACCCCTTGACCGTTGTGCGATCGATCAGGTCTGGCTTATTGGTGACTTCATTGAAGGCAAAGTCCCAAAGGCCCTTCTGCTCCTGATACTGCGCTTCAAATCTTTCCATCGTCAGAGCGCCAGCGGGGCAAATGTTCGCGCAGTTGCCGCAGCCAGTACAGTCAAGCTGAGAAACCTGGATGCGGAACTCGAGTCCCTCTAAGCCTTTGCCGATGGCTTTCTTTGTCTCGAAGCCTTCCGGCGCCTTCTTGACTTCTTCCGCGTCTAACAGGAAGGGACGAATGACGGCGTGGGGGCAGACAAATGAGCACTGGTTACACTGGACGCACTTATCAATGTTCCATTTTGGTGTAAAGAGGGCAATGCCGCGCTTTTCAATGGAGGAGGTGCTGTTGTCCCAGTGACCATCTGCATGATCCTTGAATACGGAAACGGGCAGGTCATCGCCTTCATGGCGAAGCATGGGAAGAACAACGCTCTTTTCGAATTCGGTCGCGTCGATCTCGTCCTTGGCCTCGTCTTTCGCATTGGCCCATTCAGCAGGAATGTCTACCTTCACCAGGCCAGAAATTCCGCGGTCAACGGCAGCGTTGTTCATCTCGATGACATCGTCACCTTTATGTCCATAGGTCTTTAAGATCGAGTCTTTTAGGTGCTGAACGGCTTCTTCCAGAGGCAGAACGCCGGAAAGCTTAAAGAAAGCGGACTGGACGATCATGTTGGTTCTGGAGCCAAGGCCCAGTTCCTGAGCGATGTCGGCTGCGTTGATGATGTAGAAGTTGATGTCGTTTTCTGCCAGATATCTCTTCATCGAGGCGGGCAGATGAGCATCTAATTCATCCTTGGACCAGGTGCAGTTCAGAAGGAAGGTGCCGCCCTTCTTCAGTCCGCGGAGAAGATCATACTGGTAAACATAAGCCTGCTTGGAGCAGGAGGTAAAGTCCGCTTCGTCCAGGAGGTAGGTGGAACGGATCGGCTTATCTCCAAAACGTAAGTGGGAAACGGTAAGACCGCCGGACTTTTTGGCGTCGTAGTCGAAGTAGCCCTGTGCGTACATGGGGGTGTTATCGCCGATGATTTTAATAGCCTGCTTGTTGGCGCCGACCGTACCATCGGATCCGAAGCCCCAGAACTTGCAGCGGGTGGTTCCTTCTTCGACAATGTGCAGAGGCTCGCTCTGATCGAGGGAAAGGTTGGTCAGATCATCTTCAATGCCGATGGTGAAGTGATCCTTGGGCTGATCGGAGAAGAGATTCTTATAAACGGCTAAAATCGCGGTTGGCGTGGTATCCTTGGAGCCTAAGCCGTAGCGGCCGGCGAGGACAACGGGACGGCATTCTCCGTCATAAAGGGCACGGCTGACATCAAGGTAAAGGGGCTCGCCGATGGCGCCTTTTTCCTTTGTCCGGTCAAGAACAGCAATCTTCTTTACGGACTTCGGGAGGGCCTCCAGGAAGTGCTTGACGCTAAACGGACGATAGAGGTGGCACTTGACTAAGCCGACCTTGCGGTCCGGATGGTTCTTCTGGAACCAGTCAATGACTTCTTCGGTAGCTTCACAAACAGAGCCCATGGCAACGATGACATATTCCGCGTCGGGATCGCCATAGTAATTAAAGAGACCATACTGACGGCCGGTCTTCTCGGAGACTTTCTTCATATACTTTTCGACCACGGGGATAATGTCGGTGTAATAGTGGTTCGCAGCTTCCGCGTTCTGGAAGAAGATGTCCGGAGACTGCGCGGTGCCCATGGTCATGGGATGGTTGGGGTTCAGCATCCGTTTTTTGAAGGCTTTTACGGCATCCCGGTTGAGCATTTCGGCGAGATCGTCATAGTCCCACATTTCGATCTTGTTCACTTCATGGGAGGTACGGAAACCGTCGAAGAAGTGGACAAAAGGAAGGGAGCCTTCAATTGCGGAAAGGTGAGCGACTGCCGCGAGGTCCATGGCTTCCTGAACCGAGTTTGAGGCGAGGAAGCAGCAGCCAGTCATTCTTGTCGCGTTAATGTCGGAGTGATCACCGTAAACGGAAAGGGCATGCATGGCGACCGCGCGGGCGGCAACATGGAAAACGCCCGGAAGCTGTTCACCGGCGATTTTGAACATATTGGGGAGCATTAAGAGCAGACCTTGCGAAGCGGTGTAGGTCGAGGTCAATGCGCCGGCCGCAAGAGAACCGTGAAGAGCGCCTGCTGCGCCCAATTCAGCCTGCATTTCAACGACTTTGACCGGCTTTCCGAACAGGTTCTTTTTTCCGTTGGCTGCCCAGGTGTCGACGTGTTCAGCCATTGGAGATGATGGGGTGATGGGGTAGATGGTCGCGACTTCGGTAAAGGCATACGAGACATACGCCGCCGCTTCGTTTCCATCCATTGTTTTAAATACTTTTTTTGCCATGTTTCCTCCTCTGTTGTAAAAAAATGTATTAATTTGCTCACTCGGTCCCGGCCAGGCCGATTGAATCGGCCCGGCCATGTTCATTGTAATCGAGTTTTCTGAAAACGCAAGATGATTACTTTCTCTTCGATCCAGGATACTGATCTAAGGCCTTATCAATGATTTCCACCGAACGGGCGAGGACTTTTTCATCAATGCAGTAGGAAATCCGGATCTCATCTACGCCCAATCCCGGTGTGGAGTAGAATCCTTCAGCCGGAGTGGGAAGAACGGTTTCATTATTATCAACGAATTCGCCCAGCATCCAGCCTACGAACTTGTCAGCGGAATCAACAGGCA
>CABTZP010000049.1 GCA_902489375.1 uncultured Tissierellia bacterium
AGACTTTTTGGAGGAATGGGCCAACCGGTTTGGGAAAAAGAGCAAAGTGGTTTTTGATTTTCTTTGCTGTTCGATTTTCCATTCTGCTAATGAGGCCTGGTTTTTTCAGCAGCCTCTGATGCTGAATCTTTACTTTTCCGGAAATTCCCTGACTTTCTCTGACTTTTTCCTCGTTCCACTGAGAGGAAAAAGCCGGCCGGTCAAAGGGTTGGAAAAAAAGATCTACTTTTTCCACAGTACCCGGCTCTTTTCCAGGGTTCTCTTTTGCCAAAAAGGATTTTCCACGAAAAGGGCCCTTTTGAATCTTCAAAATGCCGGCTTCTTTTCCGCCGATCATAACACTACCCTTCCAAAGAATCATCGCTGAACTTTTCCTCCTCATCCATTTTCTCTCCTCGATGTGGGGATTCGAACGGCTGTAGAGAAAAGTGGCCAGAAGGATCACAGCAAAGAGCATGAGCAAAATTGTCTTTTCTTTTTTTCTTCGCAAGGGAAAAAGAAAAAGCACCGTGAAAAAGAGAGAAAAGGCAAAGGAAGAAGATCCCCATGCGCTTGCAGCCATGGCGAAAAGAAAGCTGATTAAGGTCAGATCGACGGCGCTCATAAAAGGTTCCCCCTAACAATCTTTTGTCCTCCTCTCATCATAAAAAAAGGCCGCCGCAAAGGTGTTCCTTTGTCAGGCGGTCTTGTTTTATCGGTGTCTCAAAGCGGTTCATCTTGAAAATGAAAAGAAAGGAAATCTTATTTGCCCTTCCGGGTCCTGATGATCTTCGTTTGATCCCAATCATCCTTCCCCTCCGTCGTTTTTTTTCGGCTGATTTTCTTAATTGGCTTCGACTTTCCAATGGGAGGAATTGAGCCTTTGTTCGACGGATGGATTTTTTTTCTTGAGCTTTTTTTTCGATTCTCTTCTTCTGGATAGGGGGAAATGAAACTGGAAAAAATGGACAAGAGCCATGCCGTGGCCAAAGAAATACAGCCAGCGACAAAAACAGCGACCCCCCTCCAAACCCACTCCAGTCCGCTCGGTTCGGTGATATTTAAGAAGCCAAAGATCAAAAGGATCAGGCCTAAAAAAATACCCGCGAGGGCGGGGACATATTTCATCAACCGGTCCCGGCGGAAGAGAATAAAGAGGATCATGGACAGGACCACAAAAATTAAAATCGTGACCGGAAGCAGGGTCAGCTGACTCTTATATTTACTTATCATTCCAAACAGGCTTGACATAATTTCCTCCGTAAACTTTTCCTATCATATCATAGGAATCGGGCCCTCACAATATTGCTTCAGGAGAGAAGCTTCCTCATTTTCTCCATCGATGTCCATCTAAAGCCGATACTTGAAAATTGCCTAGCTTAAGAATAGAATTAAGGTGAATCCGAATATTCGGATTTGAAAACAATGTTTCTATATTTATTTTATTTATTTTTAGGAGGGACTTTATGGTTCTATTTATTATTGGCCTGGTCATCCTCATCGGCGGCGGCGCATTATATGGCCGCTATTGCGAAAAGGTCTTCGGGCCGGACGATCGTCCAACCCCTGCTATCGCAATGGCTGATGGCGTTGACTATGTCGGAATGAAAAGTTGGAAAAACCGGTTGATTGAACTCTTAAACATCGCCGGAACTGGTCCAGTTTTAGGCCCTATTCAGGGTATTCTTTTTGGACCGATCGCCTTTTTGATCATCCCAATTGGCTGCGTAATTGCCGGCTCTATGCATGACTATTTCTCGGCGATGATGTCCATGCGTTCCGGCGGCGCTCAGATGCCAAAGCTGATGGGCGAATATATCGGCAAGGGCACAAAAGGCGTTTACAGCACAATCATCTGGATCTTAATGCTCCTGGTTGGTGCGGTTTTTGTCTATACCCCTGGAGATCTGATTGCCAACGACCTTTTAGGCGTCGCGACAACCGGAACCCCGATCATCATCATCTACGCCTGCATCTTCCTTTATTATATCCTGGCAACGATTTTCCCCATTGATGTCATTATCGGTCATATCTACCCGATCTTTGGCGCCATCCTGATTTTCGCAGCGATTGGCATCTTCTTTGGCGTTCTCTTTACAGGCGGCGCTTCTCTTCACCCCATCACGGAAGGTTCTCTGGTTTCAGTCCATCCCAAGGGGCAAAGGCTGATCCCAGTCTTCTTTATTACCGTCGCCTGCGGCATTATGTCTGGTTTCCACAGCACCCAGGCAACCATGATCTCCCGTACCGTCACTTCTGAGTACGAGGGCCGCAAGACCTTCTATGATATGATGCTCTGCGAAGGTTTCATCGCCATGTGCTGGGCTGCCGGCGCCATGGTCGTTTATAACGAGCTGGGAGATACGTCGATCGGGGCCACCGTTATGGTTGGTAAAGTCGCCCGCCGCTTCATGGGCAACATTGGCGGAATGTTCGCCGTCGCGGGTGTTATCGTTCTTCCGATCACCTCTGGTGATACCGCCTTCCGGTCTCTGCGTCTGATGATTTCTGAGCAGTTCAACATCGATCAGAAAACCATGGGAAAACGGATCAGCCTTTCCGCTTGTCTCTTTATCCCCGCCATCCTCATTCTTTGGTGGGCAAAGACCAATGCCAACGGCTTTAACGTTCTCTGGCAGTACTTTGGCTTCGCAAACCAGCTGGTCGCTGTCTTTGCTCTGTGCCTGATTACCATTTACCTCAAGGCCCATGATAAGCCATGGTTTATCGCTGGTCTTCCCGGGTTCTTCTATACCTTCGATATCATGTCCTTTATTTTCCACAACGATAAGCTGGGATTCCGGATCGACAAACTCTTTGGTCACCCCGAGTCCTACACCATTTCTTATATTTTGGGTCTGGCCTGCGCCTGCTTCTTTATCTGGTTCTCGATGAAGAAAGCAAAAGAAAATAAAGACTTTATCCTCAATAACGAAGCAAAATATAAGAAGATTTCTGACGATGCCCGGGCAGCAGCCTAAGCTCAAGCGTCAGCTTCCATTGAATCAAAATACCGGACGGGAAATCCTGTCCGGTATTTTTTTTTCTTTGATTTTTAAAAAAATCAATGGAAGGCGGAAAAAAGAAAAAAGCCCTGCAGGCATTGCCAACGCCTGCGGGGCTTTTTTTCTTCTTTAGTGATAACAGAAAGCTCGCTGGAAAACACAGCGAAAGCTTTTTCCAAAACTAACGCTTGGAGAACTGCGGGCTCTTGCGGGCCTTCTTGAAGCCGTACTTGTAACGTTCCTTTTTACGGGAATCACGAGTCAGGTACCCTGCGCTCTTTAAGCTCTTGCGAAGATCAGGGTTAAAATCAATGAGGGCACGGGCAACACCTAAGCGAACCGCGCCTGCCTGACCGGTAAAACCGCCCCCTTTCACGTTTGCCCGAACATCAAAACCGTCCAGGTTCCCTGTCAATTTTAATGGGGAAACGACCAGATCCCGAAGAGTCTGATAAGCAAAATACTGATCCATTGGTTTTCCATTGATCAGGACCTTCCCCGTTCCCGGCAGCAATCTGACTCGGGCAACAGCGGATTTACGACGACCAGTACCATAATATTGATTATCCATGTCCATCCTCCTTACTCAAAAGTCAGTTCTTCCGGCATCTGGGCCTGATGCTTATGCTCAGGGCCAGCATAGACGTGAAGCTTCCGGTACATCTGTCGGCCTAAGGAATTATGGGGCAGCATTCCCTGAATTGCCTTTTGCAGAATTCTTTCCGGATGCTTTTCCAGCACTTCCTGATAAGGAGTATGGCGGTCTCCGCCTGGAAATCCGGTGTAATGGACATACTCTTTTTTGAGCGCCTTATCTCCGGAAAGACGGACCTTATCCGCATTGATGATAATGACGTAATCGCCGGTATCAACATTGGGGGTGTAAATGGGTTTGTTTTTCCCGCGAAGAACGCTGGCAACATTGGCAGCCAAGCGGCCAACGATTTGATCGGTGGCATCGACGACATACCATTTGTGCTCAACCTCTTTGGGCTTTGCTAAATAGCTTTTCATGATTGCTCCTTTTCTTTCTGCCCAGCCTATTTAGACTCCGCCGGTCAGGGAAGCGGGTTTTGAATATTCGACAATTTCTTTTTCGCACATCGACGCTGCGAAGGATTTGCCTGAAGAATCTAAAGGGCAAGTCAAATGCCCAAAAAGATACCAACCCATCATACCAGCGGTCCCTGCTCGTGTCAATGCCCACTCCTTCTCTTCCACCTTATTTTAGGGAAAAGATTCAAAAAAAGAGCGCTGAACATTCAGCGCTCAAATCCGAAGCAAACCCGTAAGCCGTGTTTTGTTATGATCGTCATCTATCTCTTTCTTCCGTTGCCGGAAGACTTTAGCGATGATTAGCCGCGGCGAGCAGCCGCATTTCGGCATTATTCTTGCACCAGATGGGGTTTACAGGGCCGCCCTGTCTCCAGGGCGCCGGTGGGCTCTTACCCCGCCTTTCCACCCTTGCCTTTCGGCGGTTTCTTTCTGTTGCACTATCCTTGGAGTCACCTCCACCGGACGTTATCCGGCATCCTGCTCTTTGGTGCACGGACTTTCCTCGAACTTGTCGCGACGATCCAGTTTACTTCGAGTCTTTATTATAGCACAGGGAAATCAGGAAATTGAATAACGAACACTTTCCCAGCCTCCGGAGAGGATCTCCTGGTCGAGGTCAGGATGAATTTTCCTGGACCATTCCTCTGCCCGGCGAAGGGCGGGAAACTCCGAAGCATAGTGGCCCAGATCAATCAGATGAAGACCCCGCTGAACCAGGTCTTGGGCCTGGTGGTATTTAATATCAGAGGAGACGAAAACCTGACAGCCAGCCTCCAGGGCATCTTGGGCAAAATCCATTCCTCCTCCGCCCAAACAGGCCACTTTATTAATCAGCTCATCCTTTTTTCCGTAATATACCACACTTTGGCATGCCAATTGTTCCTTTAAAAAGCGCGCATACTCTTCCAAGCGCATCGGCGAAATAATCCCCATTTTTCCCATCCCTTTGGAAAAGGAATAAAGGGGATCTTCCGGATTTCTTTTTCGCAGGGGCTCTTTTTCTTTCAATCCGCATCGTTCAGCCAGGACATCATTGACGCCTCCGTCGACGAAGTCAAAAGCGGTATGAGAGGAGTAGACGCTGATCCCTTTTTCAAGGCAGGCGTAAATCAGACGATTTTTCGGATCCTCAAGTAGAAAATGGGTTAAAGGTTCATAGAAAACGGGGTGATGGGTAAAAATCAGGTTATACCCTTTCCTAGCTGCCTCCTGAAGGGCTTGCTGAGTAAGATCCAAGGAAAAAAGGATGCCTGTGAGTTCTCCTTCAAAGGCGCCCAATTGCTTTCCGCTCCGGTCCCAATCCTCTTGAATAGCCAAAGGGACTTTCTTCTCCCATGCTCTAATCCATTCCTCAATGTTCATTTTTCCTCCTCAACCGGGTCCGTAATGACATGATCCTCTTCCTGTTTTTCTTGGTTCTTTTCAAGATAAGCCTGAATTTCTTTTTTTCTCCGGACAAGGTCCGCTCTTCGTTTTGAGTTTGTTGATTCCGAAGCGTCGAGTTTAAAGAGAATTTCCTCAATTTTTTTCTGATCCCTTTGCAAAAGACGAAGAAGCTTCGGATCCCTTTTTTGCAGAAGATCGGGTCCATATTCCATCATAAAAGAAGAAGGCAAAGCCTTTTGATAAAAGTCCTCAAGATCTTCTTCAGGGCGTACGTCTAAAAGCGGATAGAACTTTCCCCCTTCTTCGGCCATCTCTTCATGAAAGCTCAGGCCTTTCTGAATTAAAAAAGTCCGTACCCGCTTAATATCTGACTGAGGGCCCAAAATCCACTGATCTGTCTTTTTGGCAAAAGAAAAATTTCCTTCGAGGATCGAAAGAATGAGGCTTCCGCCCATACCAGAAAGAATAAGACAGTCTGCCCAATCCCAGGGTAAAGCCTTCAACCCATCGCCCACATGAAGGCGAATCTTTTGGCTGCCATCAACCTTTTGAACCGCCGGATTCGCTAAAACCCGCTCCAGTTTCGAAAGAGAAGAAGCCGAAAGATCTGTCGCCAGAATCTCACCAATATCTTTCCGGCTGGCCAAGTGAAGAGAAATCAGGCCATGGTCAGCGCCCACTTCAATTACCCTTCTGGCGCCCTGAACCATTGAGCAGATGGTCAAAATTCTCTGATCCTCTTTTTTCTTCGCCAGCCCCATTTCCATCTCTAAACCTTCTATTCTTCAATAAAATCCCGAATTTTTCTGGATCGGGTAGGGTGCTTAAGCTTGCGGATCGCTTTGGCTTCAATTTGACGGATTCGTTCACGGGTCACGTCAAACTCTTTTCCTACCTCTTCCAGGGTTCTTGGCGTCCCATCATTTAATCCAAATCGAAGCTCTAGAACTTTTCTTTCTCTTTCCGATAAGGTTCCTAAAATATTTTGCAGCTCTTCTCGAAGCATAATAAAGTCCGTTGCTTCATCCGGCGCCACCGCCGTATCATCTTCAATAAAATCACCCAGATGCGAATCTTCCTCTTCTCCAATCGGCGTTTCCAGAGAAACCGGCTCCTGAGCAATCTTTCGAACTTCCCGAACTTTTTCGACCGGCATATTCATCTCAGCGGCAATTTCCTCATTGGTCGGATCACGGTTCAGTTCTTGAAGAAGCTGTCTTTGGGCCCTGGAAAGTTTGTTGATGGTCTCAACCATATGAACCGGAATCCGGATGGTTCTGGCCTGGTCCGCAATCGCTCGGGTAATCGCCTGGCGTATCCACCAGGTCGCATAGGTGGAAAATTTAAATCCCCGGTGATAATCAAATTTTTCTACTGCCTTGATCAGCCCCAGATTTCCTTCCTGAATAAGGTCCAAAAAGCTCATTCCTCGGCCAACGTAGCGCTTAGCAATCGAAACAACTAGGCGGAGGTTGGATTCCGCCAGGTTCTTCTTTGCCTGACTGCCCAGACGAATATAGCCCTTTAAAATGGCCCGATCCTCTTCATCCAGCTCATCACCCAGTAAATACAACCTGGCCGGGGTTGATTTTTTCATCACTTCTTCCAGCTTTGCCCGATCAATGCCGGCATCGGCGAAAGGAAGCTCGCCTTGAAGAACTTTTTGAAGCTTTTCATTTTCTTCAGTCAAAATCTCATAGTTCTTCGCTTCATCTTCCGTAAGTCGATCCTTTGGCTTAATTTTTTTCAGGCCAACGTTGATCTTGTCCATAACGGTGTTTCGTTCAAAAAGCACTCGTTTTTGCTCAGCCGTAAGGCTTTCCTTTTCAGTGTATGGACCGAGTTTCCATTCCCGGGCGAGGTCAATCAGATCCGCCTCCCCCTCGGCTCTTTCTTCTTTTTTCTGATAAACCCGATCCACTGCCGTTTTGATCTTTTCTGAATGATCGATGGCATAGCGAACCCAGCTTTCCTGGTCCGAATTCTGAGCCTTTCCATCTAAAACCCAGCAGATTACCGCATATTCCAGAAGGACGCAAAAATGTAAACAGATGGATTCCTCGTGACTGATTTGCTCCCGGGACAAACGGCGACGGACATAGCGCTCCACATAAGCGGCCGTCTTAATCGCCACCCAGGGATCGGAATCGATTTCGATGAAGTTATCTCCGGGATTTAAAATCTCTCGGCTAAAAGCAGTAAAACGCTCCAGGCTCAGGGCAAGGTCAAAAGGAAGATCCTCTCCTTTTTCCACCGTATCAAGCGCCGCTAAAAGAAGCTGGCTTTGACTGTGATTTAAAGACATTTTGGACAGTTCGATTGCCTCGCGAAGGCTGGGTCTTTCTCCTTCCATAGCCTTCTTCGCCATTTTGGCATTTTCCATCCTCTTCGCCAAAACGACTTCCTTTTGCGCTGTCAAAAGATCAACCCGTCCGATCTCCTTTAAATACATTTTGACCGGATCGTCAACGGCCACATTCTTCATGGCCTTTTTCTTCTCTTTTTCCTGTTTTTTTCGTTCTCGGTTGATTTCTTTTTCTGTTTCTTCATCCAGCTTTTCAATTTCTTCGAGGTCTTTTTGCTCGCTCTGTCCATCGGAATCAAGGTCATCAGCCGTTTCCACCAGATCGGGCTCATAGTCCTCATCTTCAAAATCAATATCCTTATCCTCTAAACTTCTTAGGATATCCTGGCGATCATCCGGATCTAGCTTGTCAAACCCATCGAGATTCTCCAGATCATGAAATGAAATCTTCAGCTGGTTCGCGTACGCAATTTTGGTAAGCTCATCAAGCATTTCCTGTTTGATTTCATCTAAACTCAGATCGTCATCAATAAAGTCCTGGTCCGTCATGATTCCCTCCCCTTCCGACTTTGAAGCTTGGTCTCAAGCTCTCGAAGTTCTTGGTATAACTGACTTCGTTTTTTCCCTTTTTCTTCTAGCTGCTCATCTTCCATGGACAGCTGATCAAGAACCCTTACTTTCTGTTCTTTTAATAGCAATCGCTTTGCCCGATCCTCAATTTCTTCAATCATTTGCCGCAATTTCTCATTGGAAAGTTTTTCTTTTTTTTCATCCACTAGTATGGATGCCAAAAGATCCGACAAAGACTCTTGCTCTTGCGCACTCAGCCGCTCCCTGATAATCGAATAGGCTGGTGAAAGATCGGCTTTCCAAAGGCCATTGATCACTTCTTCCACTTTTTTTCTGTCCGGATCTTCTAAGAAATTGCTGAGAAAAATTCGATCCTTTTCTTCGGCCGGACTCTGGGCCAATCTTCGAATAATTGCTTTTTCCAGTTCGTTTCTTTCTCTTTGCAGAGAAAAAATCGGCGCCTGGCTCTGGCTCGGGGCCTCTTCCTCTAAAAAAGAATATTCCCCAATGTCTGGAACATAATCCGGAAAATATTGCTCATCTGGCTGGTCAGGGGAAAAAAGTTCCCTTTTCTTCATTTCCCGCTGATTTTTAAGTTCCTTTACGTCTTGCCGGAGCGATTCCAAAGGCACCCCCGCTTCCTCGGAAACTTTTTGCATATAGATCTCACAGATCGCTTCGCCCTCAACGGTTGCAAGATAAGAGGAAGCCTCTTGGACATAGGACAGACGATCCTGATCCTCTTTGAGATCATAAGGCGCTCGAAGGATTCGAAGTTCAAAGTCAATGGGATCGACCGCTTCTTCAATTTCTTTTTCAAAACCCTCTTTTCCATAAGCCAGGGCATATTCATCCGGGTCCATTCCACCAGGAAGAAGGATCAGCCTGGGCCGGATATTGGCCTCTCTGAATACCTCCACCGCTCGACGTGAGGCTTTAATCCCGGCTGAATCGCCATCGTAGCAAAGATACACCTGATCCGTATAACGGCCGATCAGCCGGGCCTGATCCAAAGTTAAAGAAGTTCCCAGACTGGCCAGGGCGTAATCAATTCCGCATTCATACAGGCCCACGACATCCATATATCCTTCTACCATGACAATCTTTTCGTGCTTTGGCCTTTTGCCCAGAAGGTGAAGACCATAAAGATTTTTCCCTTTATGGAAAATTTCCGATTCCTGGGAATTAAGATATTTCGGTTGTCCATCTCCGATGATCCTCCCGCCAAAACCGATGACTTCATTGTGAATCGAGAGAATGGGAAAGATGAGCCGATTTCGAAACTTGTCATAATATCCCTTTCCGGAATGGGAAGGAGAAACCAGTCCAAGGGCAAGAAGGTCCTCATGGTCAACATTGAATTGTTTTAAATATTGATAAAGGCTATCGCCCTTCCCATCCGCATAACCCAGCATGAAAGGATTGATGATTTTGGCAGTCATTTTTCGACTTTTCAGATACTGCTGGGGTCTTCTCTCGGTCAAAAGATTTTTGTAATAAAAAAGCATTGCTTTCTGATTGATTTGGCAGAGGCGATTTCTTTTTTCCTTTTTTTCTTTTTCTAAGGGATCCGCCGCCTCTATCGGAATATGGTAGCGTTCAGCAATCCGACGGATTGCCTCCGGAAAATCGACATGCTCCATCTTCTCCACAAAAGCAAAAAGATCACCGGATTCCCCGCAGCCAAAACACTTAAAGGTCTGCCGGTCTGGAGAAACAATGAATGAGGGGGTCTTTTCCTGGTGAAAAGGACAGCAGGCCTTATAGTTTTTTCCCGCTTTTTTCAGTTCGACAT
>CABTZP010000050.1 GCA_902489375.1 uncultured Tissierellia bacterium
AAAGCCACTTACGAAATTTAAGTGGAATTTCTAAAGTCTTCAATTCCCACTTACCATTTTTAAGTGGGAAAAAGCAAGTCCTATTTTCCCACTTATCATTTATAAGTGGGGATTAGCAAGTCTCAATTTCCCACTTATCGTTTTTAAGTGGAAAAAAACAAGTCTCAATTTCCCACTTACAATTTTATAAGTGGGAAAAAGCAAGTCCCAGATTCCCACTTAAATTTCGTAAGTGGGAAAAAGCAAGTCCCAGATTCCCACTTAAATTTCGTAAGTGGAAAAAGCCGAGTCTTCATTCCCCACTTAAATCTTGTAAGTGGAAAAAGGCAAGTCCTAAATTCCCACTTAAATTTTATAAGTGGAAAAAACAAAGTCGCATATTTCCACTTATAATTTCCGATAGGAAGGGATTGTTTGATAAATTCTTAACGATAATCTTCCCAATCTGACTTAGTCCAAGGCGGTTTCAAAAGTCGCTGTCCGTTTAGGAAGAAGAAAAGCGTGGCTCCGGAGGCCAGTGGTATTACCCGCCCGCCGACGATAGCCCCTGTGCCGAAGGAGGGCCCTTGCCGGGCAGTCCCCGTGCCAAAGGAGGGTCCCTTTCCGACGGCAGTCCCTGTGCCGAAGGCGGCCCCTTTCCGGTAACGGACACCACCGTGCCAAAGGAGGGCAACAGGCCCCTTGCCCTTCAGCCCCTTGCCCTTCAAAAGGGGCGGGCGTCTTTTTCCGTTCAGCTGCTTTGAGGGGCGCGCGGTGCGCTTTTTATTCTTCCTGTTTCTGTTTTCTCTGCTCCAGAAGAAGGTAGAGAAGATAGATCAACAGGGCAATGGCGACAAAGAGGCAGGCATAGAAGCCTCTCTTCCAGAATGTAGTTGGAATTTCCATGCGAATGGTCGGCTCGGGAATGGCATCTTCGTAAGGAACCCGATGCCCGCGGACAAGAAGTCGGTGAGAGTTAATCATGTAGGGCGTGCAGGTCAAAAGGGTCATATAGTCTTCGCCTTCCACCACCAGGACCGGCTCAAAATTGGACGGTTCCACGGTTAGGATTTGATCAACTTCATAGGCCAGGGTTTCATGGAAGTTTTTGAAAAAGAAGAGATCCCCTTCATGGAGCTTGTCCAGGTAGCGGAACATGACAGCTTTTGGCAGGCCCCGATGGGCGGTAATGACGGCATGGGTGGATTCTCCCCCGACGGGGAGAGAAGTCCCTTCAAGATGGCCGGCCCCGTCTTCCAGGACCTGGGGCGAAGAGCCTGCACGAACGGGAAGGTCCACCTCGATAGAGGGGATGATGATATGACCAATCATCTCCTGGACTTCCAGCATATGGGCATAGTTGGCAATGCCTTCTTTTTCCTTCTTCGTGTAAGGATCCGCAAGGCGGGAGGGATCAAGAGTATGGTTATAATTATGAGCCAACTCTAAGCGGCGATTAATTTCTTCATTCGAAAGGGTCGACGCTTCCTTGGTGAAGCTGACAATTTGCTGGTTCGCCTCAATGGTGTAGTACCAGTCCGAAAACATGGGATAAAAGAGGATTGCCAAGCCTAAAACAAGGAGCAGAAAAGGAAGGATCCGGCGAAAGGTCCGCTTAGTTTTCATCGTCAGAAGCTCCTTCCTCATCGGAATAGAAATCCGAATTTAAATTGAGATCCCCAATGAAGGGCCAATCGCCATCATCCTCGTCGGCCTCCTTCCGCCATTTTTTTCGTTCTTTCTCCATGGCGAGGTTTTCAGACGAGGCGGCCAGTCTCTGCTTCTTCTGTCTTCTCTTGATCCGGATGATCAGAAGCAAGAGAAGGATAATAACGGCGATGGAAATGTAAAAGTATCTCTGATAGCGGAAGTTCGTCCGGTTCATCTCGATATTTTGCTCTTCGACCGCCTGAACATAAGGAACCCGGTGACCACGGACAATGAGCCGGTGGGTGTTGATGCCTACGGGCGTACAGGTCAGAAGGGTCATATAGTCATGGCCCGGAACGATCAAAAGCTTGGAAAAATCGCTGGGATTAATGACTTTGATCTCATCCACCTGATAGGCCAAAACTTCCTTGATATTATGAAAATAAAACTTGTCCCCCCGCTTTACCTTGTGAAGGTCGGTGAAAAGACGAACCTGAGGAAGACCTGAGTGACCGGTAATGACGGTATGGGTGGAGTTTCCGCCAATGGGAAGCGAGGTCCCTTCCAGGTGACCAGCTGCCTTCTGGAGGACATCTTCGGACGTCCCCGCATAGACTGGAAGATTGATATCCGCTGTCGGCACTTCAATGACACCGATTTTTTCATGCAATTCCAGCATTTTTGCATAATGAGCAATGCCTTCGGCTAGGTTATCCTCCCCGTAGGGATCCTTGTCGACAACATTTTGCAGAGACCGGTTATAGGCTTCGGCCAGCCGGATTCGTTCATTGATTTCTTCCGCGGGGATCTCCTGCTTGGCCGCTTTGAACTCCGTTACCTGATTATTCTGGTCCATCCGATAGTACCAGTCGGAAAAATGGGGATAGAGGATAACACCCAGGCCGCCGATGAGGATAAACCAGGCCAAGGCGCTGACCCACTTTCTTTTTTTGTTTTTTTTGCCTTTGGCCTTGGATTTCATCTGATCGCTCCTCTTTTGAATCAAAGATCGAAACGCTGATTGATTCATCCACGCGATTCGCCCTGCCCCTTGATTCGCTATTTTTCCTGATTGGTCCCCCCTTGATTCGTCGAAAGGACCTTCCTGATCATTAGGTACTTGGTCTTTGGGGATGGATCATCGGGCAGTTGATCAGGACAATGAAAAGATCAATTCACTTTATCATAAATGTCGAGTTTTTCGCTCTCTATTTTCTCTTTTGCGGACTTTTTTCTTTTGTCTTTTTTCCGACGCAAGCGGAAGTTTACGACAAAAAGGCGGAAAAAGATCCTTTCTCAGATTCGGTCCCGGGCAAGGATGGGGCCAAGGAACTGTCCCGTGAACGAAGTGGGATTTTTCGCCAGTTCTTCAGGGGTTCCCTGGGCGACAATGTTTCCGCCCCCCTCTCCCCCTTCAGGACCCAGATCAATGATATAGTCCGCCATTTTAATGACGTCCAAATTATGCTCAATGACCAGGACGGAATTGCCCTGATCGACCAGGCGGGTGAGGACCTGAACCAGTTTGGCGATATCTGCGACATGGAGGCCGGTGGTCGGCTCATCCAGAATATAGAGCGTCCTTCCGGTTGATACCTTGCCCAGTTCAGCGGCCAGCTTCACCCGCTGGGCTTCGCCGCCGGAAAGTTCCGGAGACGGCTGGCCAATTTTAAGATAGCCCAGGCCCACATCGATTAAGGTCTGTAATTTTCGCTTAATGGAGGCATGATTGTTGAAAAAGGCCAGGCCCTCTTCGATGGTCATGTCCAGGATTTCGGCAATGTTTTTGCCTTTGTAATGAACCTGAAGGGTCTCCCGGTTGTAGCGGGCCCCGTGACAGACGGGACAGGGAACGTAAACATCGGGAAGAAAGTGCATTTCCACCTTATTTTCGCCATTGCCATGGCAGGCCTCGCAGCGGCCGCCGGCGACGTTAAAGGAAAAACGGCCCTTGTCATAGCCCCTCATTTTCGCATCATTGGAAAGGGCGAAGACTTCCCGGATGTCATCAAAAACTTTGGTATAGGTGGCGGGATTGGACCGGGGGGTCCGGCCAATGGGTGACTGATCAATCTCAATCACCTTATCCAGGGGGTCCGTTCCTTCCAGCCCTTTATAGCGGCCGGGGCGAAAATGAGCTCCGTTCAGGCGGTTGGCCAGGGCCTTGTAAAGGATCTCTTCCACAAAAGAAGATTTTCCGGAACCGGAGACGCCGGTAACGCAGGTAAAGACGCCGAGGGGGACGGAAATATCCACGTTTTTGAGATTGTTTTCCCGGCAGCCTTTGACCTTCAAAAAGTGCTTAGGGATCCTCCGACTTTCAGGAACGGCAATGAACTTTCGGTGGGCAAGATAGTCACCGGTGATAGAGCCGGGGGTCTCAATGATTTTTTCCAAGGGACCCTGGGCAACGATTTCTCCGCCCAAACTTCCTGCGCCCGGGCCGACATCCACAATCCAGTCAGCTTCCCGCATGGTTTCTTCGTCATGTTCGACAACCAAAAGGGTATTGCCCATCTCGGTCAGGTTCCGCAGGGCCTGGAGAAGCTTGGCGTTGTCTCGTTGGTGAAGGCCGATGGAGGGCTCATCCAGAACATAGATCACCCCGACCAGGCCGGAGCCAATCTGGGTTGCCAGGCGGATCCTCTGGCTTTCTCCCCCGGAGAGGGTGGCGGCGTAGCGGTCCAGGGTCAGGTAGCCCAGGCCCACATCCAGCAGGAAGGAGAGCCGGGCCTTGACCTCTTTTAAAATCGGATCGGCGATTACCGCTTCCGCTGGCGGAAAGGTCAGGGTTTGAACCCAGGCCAGGGCATCTTGGATGGAAAGGGCCGAAAGTTCGGCGATATTTTTTCCGCCGGCTGGGGCGGAGGCTGAGCGGATGGCGGAAGGCCCGGCAGAGAGAGAAGGGTCAGTGGCCTGGGCGCCTGGAACAGTGGAATCCGCCGGGGTGGCAGTGCCATGGCCTGTCTTCTCCCCAATTCTTACCGCTAGGGCTTCTGGCCGGAGCCGGGCTCCGTGACAGCTTTCGCAGGGATTGGCGGCAAGATAGGGCCGGATTCTCGCTTTGGTGGCGTCTCCCCCCTGTTCATAGCGATGGGTGAGGTTGGCGATCGCCCCTTCCCAATAATCCGAAAAGGTCTTGTCTCCGGAAAAGTGGGAATGGAAGGGGAAGCGGACCTTCTTCTCGGTCCCATAAAGGAGGGCGTGGATCAGCTCATCCGGAGCCTGACCGATCGGCTGATCGGTGGGCCAGTCATAAAGGGCGGCGACGGCGCTAATCATCTCCCGGTAAAAGGTCCCTTTGGCTGCGGTAGCGTAGGGGGCAAGGGCCCCTTCGTCCAGGGAAAGGTCGGGGTTGGGGATGCAAAGCTGATCGTCCACCCGGGCATGGTAACCGAGGCCGTCGCAGTCCGGACAAGCCCCCTGGGGACTGTTAA
The DNA here is from genome assembly GCA_902489375.1 of uncultured Tissierellia bacterium. Taxonomy (GTDB): domain Bacteria; phylum Bacillota; class Clostridia; order Tissierellales; family Peptoniphilaceae; genus CABTZP01. Next base: position 5,067 of record CABTZP010000050.1, read on the forward strand.
AGGAAAAAAGCCGGGGCTCCAGCTCTTCTAAAGTGATGTGTCCATTGGGGCAGGCAAGCTGGGATGAGTAGATCTTCCCCCGGGAAAGGTCCATGGGCGCGTCTTTTTCCACCGGAAGGATGACCATCGTCCCCCCGCCGGCTTTTAGCGCCGTTTCAATGGACGAAGTCAGCCGGGAAGAAAGATTTTCCCGGATGATCAGCCGGTCAACCACGAGATAGAGATCGTGCTTTTTATTTTTATCCAGGTCAATGGCCTCCCGGTCAATCTCCCTTTCCTCCCCATCGACGATCAGTCGGGTAAAACCCTGTCTTTGGAGGTTCTGGATCAGTTTTTGATGGGTGCCCTTCTTTCCCCGGGCCGCCGGGGCGAGGACCAGAAACCGGGTCCGATCCGGCATGGCGAGGATCTCGTCGACCATCTGATCAATGGCCATGGCCTGGATGGGGGCACCGCAGACGGGACAATAGGGATGGCCGGCTTTGGCATAGAGAAGACGGAGGTAGTCATTAATTTCTGTCACCGTGCCGACGGTGGAACGGGGGTTGTGATTGCGGGTCTTCTGATCAATGGAAATGGCCGGGGAAAGGCCCTCGACGAGGTCCACATCGGGCTTGTCCATTTGACCCAAAAACATCCGGGCGTAGGAGGAGAGGGACTCCACATATCTTCTCTGTCCCTCGGCGTAGATCGTATCGAAGGCTAAAGAACTCTTGCCGGACCCGGAAAGTCCGGTCATAACGATCATTTGATTTCTGGGGAGGGTCAGGCTGACATTCTTGAGATTGTTTTCCCGGGCTCCCCGAATTTTTATCTTTTCCAGTGACATATGGCTCCTTTTCTCTCCGCCGGCGTCAAATTCCCCGGCGGGCGAATTCTTCGGCCGACCCTACTCGATCCGGTATTCTTTTTTCATCTCCCGGATGGTATCGCGGATGGAAGCGGCTCGTTCAAAGTCCAAAATCTCAGCAGCTTTTCGCATTTCCATATCCATGCTGACCAAAAGGTCCTCGATATCTTTTTTGGTGAAGGTCTCTTTTTGGTCGGCTCCGGCCATTTCTTTCGTATAGGGCGCAAGGTCTTCGGCTTTAATGGCCGTGGAGAGGAGGTCATGGACTTCTTTTTTGATGGACCTGGGCTCAATATGGTGCTTTTTGTTGTAGGCTTCCTGGATTTTTCTTCTCCGGTTGGTCTCGGCCATGGCCCGGGCCATGGATTCAGTGACCTGATCGCCGTAGAGAATCACCCGGCCATGGACATTGCGGGCGGCCCGACCGATGGTCTGAACCAGGGAGGTCTCGGACCGGAGAAAGCCCTCCTTATCGGCATCCAGGATGGCGATAAGAGAGACTTCCGGGATATCCAGGCCCTCCCGAAGGAGATTAATGCCGACCAAAACGTCGATTTTGCCCAGGCGAAGCTTTCGGATGATTTCCATCCGTTCCATGGTGTCGACATCGGAATGAAGGTAGCTGACCTTGAGCTTGAGTTCCTCGAAATAGGCGGTCAAATCTTCGGCCATTTTCTTCGTCAGGGTCGTGACCAGGGTCCTCTCCCCTCGCTGGATCGTCTTTTGAATTTCCCCCAAGAGGTCATCAATCTGATGGACCGTGGGCCGGACCTGAACCGCTGGGTCAAGAAGGCCGGTGGGCCGGATGATCTGCTCTACCAGGCGGGCGGAATGTTCTCTTTCATAGGGTCCAGGGGTCGCCGACATAAAGACATATTGCGGGATGAGCTTTTCAAATTCCTCAAATTTCAGGGGCCGGTTATCCAGGGCTGAAGGCAGGCGGAAGCCGTAGTTTACGAGATTTTCCTTCCGGCTCCGGTCCCCGTTATACATGGCGTGGAGCTGAGGAAGGGTAGCGTGGGACTCATCGACAAAGAGCATAAAATCTTTGGGAAAATAATCGATCAGCGTATAAGGGCGGGACCCAGGCGGGCGGCCGGAGATATGGCGGGAGTAGTTTTCAATCCCGGAGCAAAAGCCGACCTCCTTCATCATTTCCAGGTCATAGAGGGTGCGCTGCTCCAGCCGCTGGGCTTCAACCAGCTTATTGCGGTCCCGGAGGGCCTTCAGCTGGTCTTCGAGTTCTTCTTCAATGGTGATCACGGCCCGCTCCATCTTTTTTTTCGAGGTGGCGTAGTGAGAGGCTGGGAAAATCATCACAAAAGACCGGCCCTGGATGATCTCGCCGGTCAAATAGTCAAATTCAAGGATCCGATCAATCTCATCCCCGAAAAACTCAATGCGGATGGCTTCCTCAGAGGAAGCGGCCGGAAAAATATCGACAACATCTCCCCGAACCCGAAAGGTCCCTCGCTGAAAATCAATATCGTTGCGGACAAACTGGATGGAAATCAGCCTTTTGAGCAGTTCGTCCCGGTCGATGATCATGCCAGGCCGCAGAGAAATGGTCAGCTTCAAATAATCCTCCGGGTCGCCGAGGCCGTAAATGCAAGATACTGAAGCCACGACGATCACATCCCGCCGTTCAAAGAGGGCCATGGTGGCGGAATGGCGAAGCTTATCAATTTCATCGTTGATGGCCGAATCCTTGGCAATGTAGGTGTCCGTAGCGGCGACATAAGCTTCCGGCTGATAATAGTCGTAATATGAAACAAAAAATTCGACCGCATTTTCGGGGAAAAATTCCTTGAATTCTGCGGCCAGCTGGGAGGCGAGGGTCTTATTATGGGCAATGACCAAGGTCGGCCTCTGGACCCTTTCGATGACATTGGCCATGGTAAAGGTCTTTCCGGACCCGGTGACCCCCTGTAGGGTTTGATAACGGTCCCCGGCTTCCAGCCCCTGAACCAGACGGTCAATGGCCTGGGGCTGGTCACCGGTGGGTTTAAATTTGGAATGGAGGATAAACTTATTCATACCATCTTTCTCAGTTTTGGCGCTTTTTGCTATGCGCGTACAGGAGCCGCGGGCCTTTGGCCTAGGGCTTGACCTTTTCCGAATTTAGCTTTTTTACTTCCTGGATGGCCCGGATGAGTTGGGTATCCTGGCTGAGATAGGGGGTGCCCATCTTCGTGACGCCTTCCGGAAGGGAGACGGAAATATCCGGCTCAATGCCTTTTTTATGGATATGATCCCCGCTGGGGGTCAGATACTCAGCCATGGTCAGCTTCAGGCCGGCCTCCTCTCCGTTGATCGTCAGCGGGTAGAGCTTTTGAACAATCCCCTTTCCAAAGGTTTTGTCCCCGATAATCAGGGCTCGATGATGATCGCGAAGGGCGCCGACCAGGATTTCACTGGCCGAGGCTGATCCCTCGTTGACGAGGACGACCATGGGAATGGAATCATGAGCGGGATCCGAAGAGGCGACTTCTTTTTTCCCCTTCTTATCAACAACCGTGACGATGGTCGCTTTGCCGAGAAGCTGGTCAGCGACTTCCTCGCAGGAATCTATGAGTCCGCCTCCGTTATTTCGAAGGTCCAGGATCAGCCGGCTCGCCCCCTGTTTTTCTAATTCCTTGAGATGCTGGGCAAAGTGTTTGCCGGTGCCTTCATCGAAGCTGTCGATGACTAAATAGCCGATTTTATCTTTTAGGATTTCAGAGCGAACGGTATCCACGACGATTTTTTCCCGTTTCATGGTGACCGTCTTTTCTTCTGCCTGATCATCTTTCCCTCTTCGGTAGGTGATGGCCACTTCTGTTCCGGCCTTTCCTCTCATGGCTTTCGCAGCCTCGCTCAGGTTTTCTCCCAGGTACTCCTTACCGTCAACGGCGAGGATTTTATCCCCGGTTCGGATGCCGGCCTTGGCCGCCGGCGAGCCTTCAAACGCGGAAATGACGGTGATCCGATTGTCTTCTTCTACCCCAACCTTCAGGCCGACGCCGTCAAAATTTCCGGTCGTCTCATCCATGAAGGCCCGGTACTCATCGGGGGTGAAATATTCGGAATAGGGATCCTGGAGACCAGCGATATAGCCCTTGTAAATGCCATTTTCAATCTCTTCTTCTTTATAATCATACAGGTAATTTTCATCAATCAGGGCCCGGTAGCTTGTGAGATTTTGCATGACCTTTTTCAGGTCCATTCTCGTCTCTTTTCCTTCTTTGGCGTTGGAAGGCATTAAAGAAGCCCTGCCTAAGGTCCACCCGCCCAGACCCGCCAGAAGGATGAGGACGATCCCCGCGATGGTCAAGCCGACTTTTTTCTTGCTATTCATACGTTCTCCTTGTTTTGATCCTTGTCTTTTTCGCCGAGCCCTGCTCAAAAAATGATAGGCTAGGTCAAAAGAAGACAGGGAAATGCCAATCTTAAGGGACGGATGGGTAAAACCCTTGATCATCCGCCATCGTTTTTTATTATATCACTTGCTGATGATACAATAAGAGACAGCAAAAAACGAATAGAGAAAGGCCGCGATTGCTCTGGAATCGCGCTTTTGAAAATCAGGAAGGGATGGCCATGGCAAAGCTTTATTTCCGTTATGGTGCGATGAATTCGGGCAAATCTACTTTACTTATGCAGGTTGCCCATAATTACGAAGAAAGAGGGATGGATGTCCTGGTGATGAAGCCCGGCGTCGATAAGAAGGGCGAGGATCAGATTGTCAGCCGCCTGGGTGTCCGGCGAAAGGTGGACCGATTGGTTCCTCCGGAGGCTGACCTTCGAGAGATCGTAAAAGAGGAAGGGCAAAAGCGGTCGATTTCCTGTATTTTGGTTGATGAGGCTCAGTTTCTTCAGCCGGCCCAGGTCAACCAGCTCTTTGCCTGCGTGATTGATCTGGGGATCCCTTGCATCTGTTATGGCCTGCGAACAGACTTTCAGGGAGAGGGCTTCCCCGGTTCGAACCGCCTGCTTCAGCTTGCCCATCGCTGAAGCCATCCGCGTAAGCCATCATTTCCATGAAGATCTT
>CABTZP010000051.1 GCA_902489375.1 uncultured Tissierellia bacterium
CCACTTACAAAATTTAAGTGGGAATCAGCGACTCTCCTTTTCCCACTTACAGAATTTAAGTGGAATTATGCGACTTGCCTTTTCCCACTTACGAAATGTAAGTGGGAAAATAAGACTCGGTTTTTCCCACTTATAAAAATGTAAGTGGAAAAATGAGACTTGCCAATCCCCACTTAAAAATGATAAGTGGAAAAATAAGACTTGCCAATCTCCACTTAAAAATGATAAGTGGAAAAATAAGACTTGCCAATCTCCACTTAAATATGGTAAGTGGGAAAGTAAGACTTTCCTTTTTCCACTTAAATTACGTAAGTGGTTTTTGGCGACTTTAAAATTCCCACTTATATGCCATAAGTGAAAGTTCTTTTTGCCAACTTGGACACTTCCACCGAACTTTCAGAAGGAACCCGCCGCCCGGCCTTCCAACCCTGATCCGCCATCCGGCACGCGCCCCAGCCCCCACCCGGGCCCGGCGGCGGGCGGCTAAAGCCGCATTGCCTTCGGCAACGCTTAGTTTTAGAAGGAGCCGCCCGTGGGCGGCGTTTTCCCGGCTCGGCCACTCCCCGGGGCCTCGCCGGGCACTCTGCCATACCAACCCCGTCCCGGCCGTAGGCCGGGGCACCTTATCTTCGGTCCGCCGAAGGCGGCCAAAGTCCTTAGATCCGCCATTTCGACCCTTGCCCAAAACTGCATTTCATCAGCCGTCAGTTCGTCCGGCGGCGCTCAGGTCCCGCTCCACCCTCGCCGCTCCGACAGGCTCACACAAAGCCCTCGTTCAATCCAGCGATAGGGCCCGACGATCAAGCCCGCTCATCCGCCCGAAACACTACACATTAAAGCGAAAATGACAAATGTCCCCATCGGCCATGACATACTGCTTGCCTTCCAGTCGGACCCGGCCCGCGCTCTGGGCGGCGGCCATAGACCCATAGGCGATGAGATCGTCATAGGAGACAATCTCCGCCCGAATAAAGCCCCGCTCAATATCCGTGTGGATTTTGCCGGCCGCGTGGAGGGCGATGGTCCCTTTTTTAATGGTCCAGGCCCGGCTCTCATCCGGCCCGGTCGTCAGAAAAGAAATGAGGCCGAGAAGATCATAAGAAGCGACAATCAGCCGGTCCAGGCCGGAAGAGGAAAGGCCCATCATAGAAAGAAATTCCGCTCGTTCCTCCGGATCCTCCAGCCGGGCGATCTCTTCCTCCGCCTTGGCCGAAACGGCGACGACCTTCGCCCCCTCTTCCTGGGCAATGGCCCGGATTTTTCCGACAAAGGGATTAGAAGCTCCGTCATCGGGGGCATCGTCCTCGGAAACATTGGCAACGTAAATGATCGGTTTCATCGAAAGGAGCTGGTAGGAGCGAAGAAGCTTTTCCTCCTCTTCCGAAAGCGCCAAAATTCGAGCGGATTTTCCCTCTTCCAGGACCTCTTTTATCCGCAGAAGAAGATCCAGCTCCGGCCGGGCATCCTTATCCGCCTTGGCGACCTTCTCTTTTTTTGCGATGAGCTTTTCCACCAAGTCCAGGTCCGCCAGAATCAGCTCCAAATTGATGGTCTCTATATCCCGAACGGGGTCAATGGCCCCGTCCACATGGGTAATATTGCTGTCTTCAAAGCACCGCAGGACCTCGACAATCGCATCCGTTGCCCGGATGTTTTCCAAAAATTTGTTTCCCAGGCCCTCGCCCTTGGAGGCCCCCCGGACCAGGCCGGCGATGTCAAAGAATTCAATCGTTGCCGGGATCGTCTTCTTGGATGAAAACATCTTCGTCAACACCTCCAGGCGGGGATCTGGAACTTCCACCACCCCGATATTGGGATCAATCGTACAGAAGGGGTAATTTTCCTCCGGCGCCTGCGCGTGGGTGATGGCGTTAAACAGGGTCGATTTTCCAACATTGGGTAAGCCGACAATGCCTAGTTTCATCGCTTCTCCTTTCCATCTTTTTCAGGGGGCCGATAAAGAAATTTTCCTTGAAAGGCCCTGAAAAAGGCGTTACCATTTAATTTACGGGTTGTTTCTTTTTATGTTCAAAATATAGTTAGGAGGTGGTTTTCGTTTTGACAGATGATTCATTTCCTCATCCGAATTTTTTAGTATTTTATCACAAAACATCCCTGAAAACGGAACCGCCCTTTAGGGGATTTCCGCTTTTTTAGAAGCTTTTAGAAACGGAGGTCTGAAATGTCTGAAACGCCCTACGCCGTTCACGACCGTTCGATGCTGGAAGAATTTAAAGAATTGGCCAACAAACCCAACGAAGATATCGCTTTCATTATTAATGATTGGGAACCGACCAAAAAAGCCCTCTTCCTTCGAACGCTGCCCAAAGAAATGTTCGCCGACATTTTTTACCTGTTAGATGATGATGTCCGCCTGTCGGTTCTCCAGACCCTGACCCAACCCGAAGTCATGGACCTGATTGATGAGATGGCCTCGGATGAGCTGGTCGATACCCTTCAGGAACTGCCAGCTAACGTCGTTACCGCCCTGTTGAATAAGATTGACCCGCAGAGAAGAGATGTCATTAACCGGCTTTTAAATTATCCGCCGGAGTCCGTCGGCTCTCTGATGACCGTTGAATATTTAGCCGTAAAAGAAGGCGCGACCCGCTCGCAGATTCAAGAAAAGCTCTCCCAGTCAGACGCTGATTCGGAGCATCTTTTGGAAATTTACGTCATGAGCCCGACCCGGGAGCTGGTGGGGGAAATTGCCTTGGGCGATTTTGCCCGCTGGTCGAAAGAAGATGTCCGCCCCCTGATTCACACCGACCTGGTCACCGTTACGGCAACGGACGATCAGGAAATCGCCGCGAGAGACTTTAGAAAGTACCACCGGGTTATCCTTCCGGTTGTCGATTCGGAGAACCGGCTTTTAGGCGTGGTCACCGCGGATGATATCTTTGAAGTCATTGAAGATGAGCTTTTCGAAGATATGGGTCGTCAGCAGGGTTTATCCTATCCCCAGGATCACGAACCCTATCTGGAGACACCGGTCAAAAACTTTTTTAAAGCCAGGATTGTCTGGCTGATGGTCCTGATGATTTCTGCCACCCTGACGGGGATGGTGGTTGCCCATTACGAAGCCCTGCTTGCGGCCAATGTGGTCCTGGCCTCTTTTATTCCCATGCTGATGGACTCCGCGGGCAATGCCGGGGAGCAGGCTTCCACCACCGTAATCCGGGCGGTCACCCTTGAGGAAGTAAGCCCCCACTCTTTTGCCCAGGTGGCCTTTAAAGAAATGCGAATCGGCCTTTGCTGTGGGCTGGTTCTCGCTCTTGTAAATTTTTGCCGCCTTTATTTTTTCACCACCACGTCCTTTCACATTGCCCTGGTGGTGTCGGTGACCCTGATTTTCACTCTGACCGTCGCAAAGATGATCGGCGGGATTTTGCCCCTTTTCGCCGTCACCCTCAAGCAGGATCCGGCCGTGATGGCAGGTCCCCTTTTAACGACCATCGCCGATACGGTGACCCTGCTTTTATTCTTTGAGTTTTCGTCCCTCATGCTGGGCCTTCAAAATATTCCCCTGAGCTAGGGGAAAGAGGATTGGAAGAAAAACTACCCCCGGCCAGCGGCCGGCAATAAGGAAAGGAGTGTTTGAGTTGATTCGAGATCATGTCAATGCGCTGAGAAAGCGAATGGAGGTTCTGGACCTGGATGCCTACATCGTTCCCACAGCCGACCCTCACCAGTCGGAATACCTTCCCGACTATTACAAAACCCGCCAGTTTATCACCGGCTTTACCGGATCGGCGGGAACGGCGGTGATCACTAAAAAGGACGCGGGCCTTTGGACCGACAGCCGCTATTTTCTTCAGGCCGCCGAAGAACTCAGGCACACCCCCTTCACCCTTTATAAAATGGGGACCGAGGATCCGACCCTCGAGGATTATCTGATCCACAACACCCCGCCCTTTGGGAAGATCGGCTTTGACGGAGCCTGCATGTCCCTTTCGATGTTTAAAAAGCTCAAACAGTCCCTGGGCAGCCGGGCTTTGATCTATGACGTGGACTACATCACCGATATCTGGCAGGACCGACCAGCCCTGCCCGATCAGCCGGCCTTTGCCCTCGATGAAAAATATACGGGACGCTCGATCGAAGATAAGCTTCGCATCCTCCGCTTTATGATGGCGGATCGGGAGGTGGACTTCACCTTTATCGCCGCTCCGGAGGACGTGAATTATCTCTTTAACCTCCGCGGCTGGGACGTCCAGTGCACACCCGTGATTCTTTCTTATGCCCTGATCTCCAAGGATCAGGCCATCCTTTTCATCGCCCCCGAAAAGCTTTCCGATCCGCTCAAAGACCAGCTCCACCAGGCCGGCGTCTGGACCATGGACTATGACATGGCCATGACCAAAGTGGAAGCCCTGCCCACCCGGGGAACGATCTATCTGGATCCCGACCGGACATCGGTTCTGACTTTTAAGACCCTTCCCGCCGGCCTCCGGGTCCAGACGGGAATCAACCTCACCAGCCTGATGAAAGCCATTAAAAATGAGGTGGAGATTGAGAATATTAAGGAAGCCTTTTTAAAGGACGGGGTTGCTCTCATGCGGTTTTTTAATTGGATTGAGATGGGGGCAAGGTCGGAGACCGTCGATGAGAAGTTGGCTGTGGAAAAGCTTAGAGAATGCCGAAAAAAGCAGGATAATTATCTGGAAGATTCTTTTGAGGCGATCATTGGCTATGGCGCGAACGCCGCCATTGTCCACTATAACCCCATGAATAATCGCAATCCGGCCACCCTGAAAGGCTCTGGCCTCTTGCTGGTGGATTCGGGCGGTCAGTATCTGGAAGGCACCACAGACATTACTCGGACCTACGCCATGGGACCGACCAGTCCCGAAGAAAAAAAGGATTACACCCTGGTCTTAAAGGCCCATATCGCCGGGATGACGGCGGTCTTCCCGAAGGGAACAACGGGCGCCTACCTGCATTTTCTAACCCGTGCCCCCCTCTTCCAGGAGGGAATGGATTATCAGCATGGGACAGGCCATGGAGTCGGTCACGTCCTCTCCTGCCATGAAGGGCCCCAGAGCATTTCGGCCCGGGGAGACGAGGTGGAAATTGTCCCGGGCATGGTTACCTCCATGGAACCGGGCCTCTATATAGAAGGAAAGCACGGAATTCGGACCGAGTCCATCATGCTTTGCCGGGAAAAAGAGACGAGCGAATGGGGGACCTTCTATGAATTTGAGCCTCTAACCTGGGTTCCTATCGACACCCGGCCCCTGGACCTGAGTCTGCTTTCGGATTTTGAGATCGACTGGCTCAACACCTATAATAAGACCTGTTTTGAAAAGCTCTCCCCCCGGATGAAGGATGAGGGCGATGACCTCCTTTATCTCAAAACCCGCTGCCAGCCGGTGAAAAAGATCTCTTCCGGCCGGTAAAGGGGACGGACGGCCGATGAAAGATTTTTCTGAGTCCTTAAAAAGTCTCCCGGAGGGGCCGGGCGTCTATCTGATGTTTGATGACCAGGGGACGATCATATACGTGGGCAAGGCAATCAACCTGCGAAGAAGGGTGCGCTCCTACTTTGTCCCCAGTCCCCAGGCCAAGACCCCCAAGGTTTTGGCCATGGTGGAGCATATCGACCATTTCGAGTATATTCTCGCCAACTCGGAGGTCGAGGCCCTGGTCCTCGAGTCTAATTTCATTAAAGAGCACGCCCCGAAATACAACATCCTTCTTCGGGATGACAAGCAGTATCCCCTGATCAAGGTGACCCGGGAGAAATTTCCCCGTCTATTAAAGGTCCGTCAGATCGCGGACGATGGAGCCTCTTATTTCGGCCCCTATCCCAATGCCTATGCCGTCAACGACATCATCCGCCTCCTTCAGCGGGTCTACGGGATCCGCACCTGCAATTTGGATTTCGACCAGGGAAAACCCCTATCCCGCCCCTGTCTCAATTTTTTTATCGGCCAATGTCCGGGCCCTTGCGTCGGCAAGGCAGACGAGGGGGCCTATCTTGCCCATATATCGGAAATCAAGGATTTCCTTAAAGGAAAGGACAAGCCCATCCGGGCCATGCTAGAGGAAAAAATGAAGGAAGCCTCAGATTCCCTTCACTTTGAGCGGGCTGCCCATTTCCGGGACGATCTCTACCATCTCGATGAACTTAAGGAAAGGCAGAAGGTCACTTTTACCCATGGGGCCGACGCCGATTTTATCGCCCTTGCCCGAGGAGATGCCGCCATTATGGTGGAAGTCTTTTTTGTTCGGGATGGGAAGGTCGTCGACCGGGTTCATTTTTCAATGGATGCCCCCTATCAGGAGGATTCGGCGGAGATCATCTCTTCTTTTCTCAAACAGTTTTATGCCGAGGCGGCTTATATTCCAGGTGAAATTCTTGTGGAGTCTTCGCCCCCGGACCGCGCCGCCCTGGAAGCCTTTCTTTCGGAGCGGATGGGAAGAAAGGTCCGCATCCGCGTCCCCCAAAGGGGGGATAAAAAAGAGCTTCTCGCGACGGTTCGGGACAACGCCGAAGAGGCCTTTCTTCAAAATGAGAAGCGAAAAGACCGGAGGGAGAGAAACCGGGAAAAGGGAATTTTGGCCCTGGAGGAATTTTTGGGCGGCAAGACCCTTTCCCGCATTGAAGCCTACGACATTTCCAACCTTTCCGGCGTTCAAAACGTGGGCTCCATGGTCGTCTATGACCGGGAGAAAAAAAATCCCAAAGAATACCGAAAATTTCGAATTCGAACGGTGGAAGGGCCCGATGACTACGCCTCACAGCGGGAGATGCTTTCTCGCCGCTTTGACCATGGCCTCAGGGACCGGGCCTTGGGAAAGAAGGCTGAAACAGGTTTTGCCCTCTTTCCTTCCTTAATTTTGATGGATGGGGGCAAGGGACAGGTTCACCTGGCAGAGGAAATTTTGCGTGAACGGGGGCTTTCCATTCCGGTCGCGGGTCTTGTGAAGGACGATAAACATCAGACCCGGGCGATTTTTTACAAGGAAAAGGAATGGCCTCTGGAACGGACCTCGGCCCTCTACCGGTTTCTTTACGGGATTCAGGAAGAGGTTCACCGTTTTGCCATCTCCTACCACCGAGATTTACGGAAAAAAGAAATGGTTCGCTCAGAGCTGGATGAAATTCAGGGAATCGGGAAAAAGAGAAGGCTGGGTCTTCTTCGGGCCTTCGGCTCGCTTGAGCGAATCCAAAAAGCCTCGGCGGAAGAGCTGGCTCAGGCGGAGGCGATGACGCCAAAGGCCGCGCAAAAAGTCTATGATCATTTTCATTCCAAGGCCCCATCGCCGGCCGAAGAGGAAAAGCCGCCTTTTCCTCCGGAGCAAACAGAGAAAGGGGAGGGATAAACCATGCAAAATGAAGGGCAGGGGCAGTCGTTAAAACCGGTCAGGCTCAAAGATCTGGTAGAATATATGGGTCTGGAGATGGTCTATCAGAGCCGGGACTATGAACAGGTGCTCCTTTCAGAAGGGGAATCCAATCGGCCCGGCCTTCAGCTGGCAGGCTATCTTGAGCATTTCCCCTGGACAAGGATCCAGATTATCGGCCGAGTTGAGTATCATTACTATACTCAGCTGGATCCCAAAACCCGGGTGGACCGCTTCCGGGGAATTTTCTCCTATCCCATCCCCGCGGTTATTTATTCTTACTCCCAGCCCATTACTGAGGATATTTTGGAGCTTGCCGCCGAATACAACAAAACGGTTCTTAGAACCCCCCTTCCAACGACAAAATTTATCGCTTCCCTCAATCAGGCTCTGGAAATCCTCATGGCCGAGGAAATTCAGATTCACGGGGGGCTTTTGGACATCTTTGGAACGGGCGTATTAATTCGGGGAAAATCTTCCGTTGGAAAATCCGAAACCGGCCTAGACCTAGTCATCCGGGGACACCGGCTGGTGGCCGATGATGTGGTCAACATCAAAAAAATTGACAATCGGCTGATCGGCTCCTGCCCCCAAAACATTCGCTATTTTATGGAAATTCGGGGACTGGGCATTTTGGACATCCGCCGGCTCTACGGGATGGGGTCGGTGAAGCCGGAATCCAGCGTCGATATCGTCGTCAATCTCGAAGCTTGGGACGAAAACCGGGAGTACGACCGCCTGGGCTTGGATGAGGACCATACCGAAATTCTCGGGGTCCGCCTTCCCCAGGTCCTGATTCCAGTGAAGCCAGGAAGATCCGTCGCCATGATCATCGAAGTGGCGGTTCGAAATCACCGCCAGCGGATGATGGGCTATAACGCGGCCGCGGAGCTTAATAAACGGCTGATTGAAGAGGCCGACCGGGCCCAGGCGATGAGGGAAAAACAGGAGGGAAGAAAGGAAAATGAGGATTCCTTGGGCGGACACTTTACGGACTAATCGATCTATGTTAAATTAAGAATAAGATGAACTTTCATAATATTTTTTTCATAAACTTTCAGCGAAAAGGCTTAAGATGAGTCTTAGGCCCCCCTAAATCCTATCGCGCGAGCGTAGGAAAAGCAGGATATAAGGAAGCCGGTGGGATCAGCGCGAGGCTTTTTTATAAAAATTTTGGCAACCGGAGAAAAGCTCCGGAGGAAGGAGCTCAGGGAAAGGAATGCGCCCTGGGCAAAGGAGCAGGACCAGAGACAGATCCTCAATCTCTCATTATTACTTATTTTATCGTCTGAAAGGAGAATCCTATGTTATCAAAAAGAGTTCAGCAACTGCAGCCATCCCCCATTCGTAAATATAACGGCCTGGCTGCGCAGAAAGAATCCGAGGGCATTAACGTTTTACATTTAAATATCGGTCAGCCCGATATTGACGCTCCAGACCTGTTCTTTGAGGCAATGAACAACTATCCCACAAAGAACCTGCCTTATGCTTCTTCTCAGGGCATTGATAAGATGTTAGCGGCTCAGTCCAAGTATTATCAGCGCTGGGGACTGGACTACAAACCGGAAGAGGTCTTCATCACCTCCGGCTGCTCCGAAGCGATTCAAATGTGCCTGATCGCCCTTTGCGACCGCGGCGATGGCGTAATGGTTTTCGAGCCCTATTACACCAACTATTCAATGATGACCGCGACCTTGGAAATTGAAGTCCATGCCGTTACCACCTCCATTGATGATAACTACGCCATTCCGGACATGGAGACCCTGGAGAAAGCCTGCAAGCCCAACACCAAATGCATCTTAGTCAATAACCCCTGCAACCCCACCGGACACGTCTTCTCGAAAGAGGAAATGCAAAGAGTCGTCGACCTCGCAAAAGAGCATAACCTCATTATCCTCGCCGATGAAGTATATAGAGAGTTTAACTTCTCTGACCATGACTTCCTCTCCTTCGCTGACTTTGAAGAAGTTTCCGATCAGGTGGTCCTCTTAGACTCCGCTTCCAAGAAATACGCCTGCTGCGGCGCCCGGATCGGCTCCATTGCCACCCATAATAAAGAGCTTTTGGACGCGATTAACCGTCTCTGTCAGACCCGTCTGTCCGTGGCGACTATTGAACAGTTTGCCATCGCAAAATTAGCGGACCTGCCCGATTCTTACTTTGAAGAGGTCGCCGGCCTCTATGAATCCAGAAAGACGGCGTTAAAGGCCGCTCTGCAGAAGATTCCGGATGTGAAATTCTCTGATCCGGAAGGCGCTTTCTACACCTTGGTTAAACTGCCTGTTGATTCCGCTGACAAGTTCGTATGCCGTCTTCTGCTTGAAAAAAATGATAATAATAAAAACGTTCTTCCCACTCCGGCCGAAGGATTCTACTC
>CABTZP010000052.1 GCA_902489375.1 uncultured Tissierellia bacterium
CAACTTGCATGTGTTATGCACGCCGCCAGCGTTAATCCTGAGCCAGGATCAAACTCTCATAGAAATTCTTGAGAGCCAATTCAGGCTCTATTATTTGCTGAAATTATTAAACTCAAAGTTCATTGATTGCTATTTAGTTTTTAAAGTTCGCGCCACGAAAGGCGACTTATAAAGTATAGTGCTCAAAATCATTCCTGTCAAGAACTTTTTAATTTTTCTTTCGCTCTTTCTGTTGAAAAAGCCAGTCTGTTTTGGCACTGTTATGTATGATACTGACCTTGCTTCTTCTTGTCAAGGGGATTTTTACATTTTTTTTACCGGGTTTTTGCGATGGGCTTTTCCTTGTGAAATTCTATTCTTCTTCAATCTGGCTGAGATTTGCTTCCGTGATGGATGGCATAAGGCATAGACAAAGGGTTCCTAAGGCTAAGAATAGAGCAAAAATGCCGTACAAAGGATAGGTATGAAAAAGTCCGAGCTTCCAAAGTCCAAGCAGACAATATCCATACATGCAAATCCAGTAGAGACATAGGGTCCAGTCTATGTTCCCTTTGAATTCAATTTCATTCATGTGCTGACGAAGTTTTCGTACTAGCGCAAAAAAACTATAAAACCATAATATAAGAAAGGCGATGAAAGCAAACCAATCCTTTGTGAGGTGATTTAAAAACAGCGTTGCGATACTGGCCAAACCGACGATCATAACGGCATAAAAGCCAATCCGAAGCGCTCTGATAAGCTTCTTAGATGAAATCTTATTTTCTTTGGCAGGTTCTACTTTACTCTGATTTTTATTATGATCTTCCTTTTTTTGCCAGCTTTTCATGCTCAAATAGATAATAGCGGGCGTTTCAAATAAATAGCCCAGATAGTTGGTCCAGATCACACTCATAAAGGCATGGTGGTTTATTTCTTGATTGAGTTCAAGACCTTCCCAGACCCAAAAGCCTCCATTTAGCCGAATCGCACATACATCTAGAAGAAGGTCTAAGGATACAATCAGCCAGCCGGCGGATAAAGCGGTCATTCCTTTTCCAAAACCAAGCTTTCTGGCAATCCGAAAGGAGCACACGGTAATCCCTGCCCACATCAAGCCACCGAAAAAAGGGAACTGATGTGGATGAGGACCGATATTGAAGTAAAAATTGGGATTATAATGATATAAACCACTGAATCGAACGGCTAAAAGTTCACAGAGATAACCGGAAACCGCAGCGGAAAGAAAAAGAGAAGGTTCATTTTCTCGTTTACTTTTCACGATATCGATTACGAGCATGCCCGTAATCAGGTAACATAAAATTTCAAAAACATGTAGCCAGCTCATTTTTCATTACTCTCTACATATCTATTTCAACCTTTTATAACGGTCAATATTTTCTTTGGAAAGAAATTCATAAGCCGCATTGACCTTTTTAAATACTTCTGTAGCATCCGCAGAAGGATTAATATCCGGGTGATACTTTTTTGCCATTTTTCGGTAAGCCAGCTTCACCTGATATTCATCCGTTTCATAGGGAATGCCAAGTGTGTCACAAGCGCTTTCATACTTACCTTTAAAATCGTCAAAAGGATTATAGGCATTCTGCTGGTTCTGATAACCTTCATATCCCCCTTGCCGGCCATATTGGTATCCATAGCCATCGCCCCTATCATTTCCTGAATTCCGGTAATCTTCATAAGATCCAAAGCCCGACTGCCTGAAAAAGTTATTGAAAATCTCTTCCCAGTATTGAGCCTGGGCCTTTTGCTGTCTTTCTCTTTCTTCCTGCTCTGCTCTCATCTTTTCTCTTTGATAGGCAAAGCCATACTCTGAAAAATTCTTCGCATCCGCTTTGCCCAACCGGTAGAAGTCGGCCTTATCATAAAGATATTCAGTAAGAACATAACGCCCATACTGCAGATAGTTGACAAAGGTCCTTCCGAGCAGGGGAAAAATCATAAGGACGAGAAGGAAAGTCAGAAATTTCCGATTAAATAAGGGGATAATAATAAAGCCAACGAAAAAAAGGCCAAAGCATCCGATGATCGGAAAGACAAATTGGCGGACATTTTCCACTACCATGACTGCGACGGATAGCGCACTAATTAATATTCCAATGATTGTGTCTATTCCTTTGGCCAGGCCAAAGAGAATATTACCCCAGACTTTTTTCATGAATGAACTTCCTCCGCATTTTTTGCTATGCCTTATGCTAACAAAATTATGTTACAATTTCCATGTTATTAAAGCATTAACGCCAGGTCTTTTGTTTGATTAGAAAGGTTTTACCCACTTGTCCATGAAAAAAACAGTTTTAATCACCGGATCTTCCCAAGGGATCGGCCGAGCAGCCGCCATTCGTCTGGCTGGACCGGATAAAAATATTGTGGTGAATTATCATACGCACGGGGCGGAGGCTGAGCAAACCGCGGAGTATTGTCGGAAAAAAGGCGCGCAAACCCTGGTTTTGGCTTGTGATGTGGGCGATTTTAAGGACTGTGAAAAGCTTCACCAGGCGATCGCTGATCGGTTTGGGGGCGTTGATATTTTGGTCAATAACGCCGGAGTTTCGGTCTTTGGACAGGTTCAGGATATGACTCCCGATCAATGGCGCCAGGTTTTTCGAGTGAATGTTGATGGCGTTTTTTATAATACGAAGCTTTCCATCCCGCATATGATCCATCAACAATGGGGACGAATCATTAATATTTCCAGCATTTGGGGTTTGGTGGGGGGGGCCTGTGAAAGCCTTTATTCTGCCAGCAAGGGAGCAGTGCTTGCTTTTACGAAAGCCTGCGCCAAAGAGCTTGGCCCTTCTCAAATTACCTGCAACGCCATTGCGCCGGGAAATGTCGAGACGGATATGCTCTGTCTGCTCGATCCGAAGACCCGTAAAGAACTGGCAGAAGACACGCCCATCGAAAGACTGCTTCAGCCTGAAGAAATCGCCCTATGGATTGAGCACCTGGCTGATGAGAGGGCCGGAGCCATGACGGGCCAGGTGATCAGTCCGAATGGAGGCTGGGTCATCTATTAAAAGAGGACTCTTTTTCTTAGAGCAGAACTTCTTCCCACTTTCCCAGTCGGATCCAATAAAGATAGACTTTTTCCACCTTTTTCCCAAAGGCGGTTTCCAGAGCCTTTGCATAAAGTCTAAGCTGACTAAGGTAAAACTGCGGATGTGGCCGACGATCCGTTTTATAGTCCACCAACAAAAAACCGTGTTCTTTTCCATTGCTGGCCCGATCCAAATCGACATAAAGGTCGATTTGTCCATCGACGGTAAGCACTTCCCCGTTTCTTCTTAAGCGCATGGTAAATGGCCTTTCCCGA
This sequence comes from uncultured Tissierellia bacterium, assembly GCA_902489375.1. Classification (GTDB taxonomy): domain Bacteria; phylum Bacillota; class Clostridia; order Tissierellales; family Peptoniphilaceae; genus CABTZP01. Next base: position 3,314 of record CABTZP010000052.1, read on the forward strand.
TAAAGGGCATCAGCATGGTCAGAAAGCCAAATCGCTTTTTCCGATTGATAAAAGGTCAGGAGCAGGGGCAATGACAGGGCCTCTCTTTCCTCTGGGGTAAAAATTTCTCTTTGTTCCAGAAGATTTAGCTCTTCTTTTAAACTGTTGAGCTGATATTTTTTAAAGGGCAGACTTTGCAGGGCCCTGTGCATGAGGCTTCCAAATTGAGCCGGGCCAAACTTTCCTTTCTCTGTTATAAAAGACGGCAATTTGAGAGGCTCCTCGATAAAGGCCGGCGGTTCCTGGTCCTTACTTAATTTTGCCGCCTCCTTGATGACCGCTTGCGGGTCCTCCCACCTTCTTTCTTTCTTTGCTAATTCGGTTACCGTTTCTTTCAGGGGTTTTCGGGTGTCTTCCCAGTAGGGGTACTGAAAATCAAGCGCTTCTTTAACCTGTTCATCAGAAAGACAATCCGAGTCAGAATGGTTTTCCTCTTTTCCTTTCTCTTCGCTGTTCTCCCAATCCAGCTTTCCATCCCATGGCCGGTATCGGGATGGCCACTCTAGCTCGATATCAAGAAGAGGAGAGGGACGCTCAGAAGAAAGACCATAAAAATTTCTTTTGGGGAGCTGATCCTGATGAAAAGAAAGGTATTGACTTAGACCGCCTCGGGATTGAAGCCAAAAAGATCGATCATGCCGTAAAATAGTCAGGATCCACTGGATATAGGTTGTCGATTGATCCAGCTCATTTTGCAAGGAAGACGCCGAATCTTCTAGAAAAGCCAGATCCAGTCCACCTTTTTTTAACAAAGATTCCTGGCCGATTAAGTAAAGCTCTTCGGAAGCCCGGGTCATGGCGACATAAAGAATCCGAACCTCCTCATCTCGTTCGTTTTTTTCTTCTTTTCCTCTTAAAAGTTCTCTCACATAGGAGGGCCCTTGAATAATGGTTTGCCCATCCGGATCCCAGCCTCTCATCAAGAGGGCAGGGCCCAATTCGTCATCCGCTGCAAAGACCGATGACTTTCCCCCGCTCAGCTTTCCACCAAGTCCAGCCAGAAAGACCGTTTTAAAATCTAGCCCCTTGGCCGCGTGAATCGTCATGATGCGGACGACATCGTCTGCTTCAGAAAAGGATCCCGCCGGCTGCCAAGCCTTTTTCCCAAAGGTCGGTTCCTCACCCAAAAGATGTAAAAATCCATAAAGATCAGCGTTTCCTTCTTCCTCATAGGATTCTGCCATTCGAAGAAGAAGATTAAGATTTTCCCTTCTTTCTTTTCCAAAATCAAGCGAAGAGGAATAGGCATAGAGGCCCGACGCTTGAATGATTTTCCACACTGCCCGGCTAAAAGGCATTTGAGAGAAATGATCCCTCCAGCTATCCAGCTTCTGATCAAAAGTTTCGAGCCTTTCCCATAGGTCATCGTAAGAAGGTCGGAGGGACTGGCTTTCTTCTTCTGAAAAAGAGGAAAAAGCCAGCCTCCTTTCTTCTTCCCCGTCCTTTAAAAAATGCTGAATTGCCTGATAAAAGGATCCTTCCGGATAAAAAATCCGGATTCTCGCCAGATCTTCATCGGAAAAATTGCCGATCACCGAAGAGAGAACTGTAAGAAGAGGAAGGTCTTTTTGCTTATTATCAAGAATCTGCAAAAGGCTGATCGCAATCTTAAGCTCAGTGGCTTCTTCATCTACCTTGTCACCTTCGCTATGGACAGGAATATGGAAAGCTCGCAAAACCGACTCAAATTCAAAGATCCTCCCCTTATCCTTTCGTAAGAGAATGGCCATGTCTTTATATTTTCCACCTTTGGCAACGTGCTCTTTAATTTTTCTGGCAATATAGAAGGCTTCGGCCGACTTTTCATTGAGATACATATTCCCTGTTGTCCCGGATTGGGCGCCTATTTGCTCATCCTCATCCGGATTTTTTTCCAGAATCAGGACATGAACTTTTCCTGCGAATCTTTTCCCCTTTTGCATGGCCAGAAGGGTCTCTTCCGGATAAGGCTGAATGCGAGACCTGTGGATCGGGCTATCATAGGCAATGCTTCCCCGATTTTTTGTCATCAAAGGAATAAAAAGAAAATTCACAAATTTTAAAATGCCTGGAAGGGAACGGTAATTCACTGTAAAATCCAGGGCTTCTGCCTCTTTATTTTCATTTTTTGCATATTCCTCATAGCGATTTTGAAAGTTTTCCGGACAGGCTTGACGAAACCCATAGATCGACTGCTTCACATCGCCAACAAAGAATAGACCCTTTGGATTTTTGATCCGTTCAATGATTTCATTTTGGATTTGAGAAGCATCCTGGTATTCGTCAAAGTAAACCAGAGAAAAACGGTTTCTGACTTTTTCTCTTTCCTCCTCAAAATTCAAAAGATCCAGGGTCAGATGCTCCACATCGTTAAAATCCAGGCCATTTTGTTCTTTCTTTTTTTCCCTTAGTGCCTTTTCAAAAAGATCCGTCAGGAAGGATAGGAGGGTAAGATATTTTTTCATTCTTTGATTTTCCTCGTGGATCTCTTCATGATTGGGAAGGTTAGAGGAAAAAAGCGCTTTGGCTTTGTCCTTGATTTTCGCTCTTCTGCTATTTAGAAGGTCCTTTCTTTCTACCGCCCACTCCCCTTCTTTTTTCCCCACGGAAGGCATCCGTTTAAAAAAAATGATCTCTTTTTTCTCGCCTCTTCTCCAGGCTTCTAACGATTCTTGCGCTGAGCGATTCTCTTCTTCCAATGCGTTTTTGTATTTTTCAGACATTGCTTCTGCTTTATCAACAAGGTCTTTTATCTCCGCCGCAAGATCAATCAGCTGGTTTTCAAAACGAATTCGACAGATTTCCTCGATCTTTTGATCATAGACTGGACTGGCGATCTCCTCTATCCAATCCTTGACCCATTTATCGCCGTCAATTTTTTTCTCTTTTTCTTCTGAAAACTGAACAATCAGCTGTCTCAGGGGCTGATCGTCTCTTCTCCCAGTCAACCCATAAAATTCGATGAATGAAAAAATATCCGGGTCTTTTTTTTCATAAACTTTTCGTAAAATCGTATCCAGCGACTCCTCCTTCAGCTCTTCCATCTTCTTTTCATCTAAGATGCGAACGGATGGATCAAGCGACAAACGCTCATAATGATCTCGAATCAGCTCAAAACAAAAGGCATGGAGGGTTTGAATATTTGCCGAAGAAACCCGGGTAATTTCCTGCAATAGATGGTTCCTTTGCTCTTTTTCTTCAGGAGGATTCTTCTCAAGGGCTTGAAAAAGGCCCCGGCGAATTCTTGACTTGAGTTCGCCTGCCGCCTTGTTTGTAAAGGTAACCAGCAAAATTTGATCCAGGCAATACCCTTCTTCCACAATTTGACGGATGACTCTTTCTACCAAAACCTGCGTTTTTCCGGCGCCGGCCTGAGCTGAAATAATCAGGTCCCTATTTCGAATTTCCAGGGCTTTTTTCTGTTCGTCCGAATACTTCATGGTCATCCACCTCCTTCTGATCAAACTGTGCTTTTTTCCAATCTCTTGGCCGAATGGGTTCAATCATCCGGTAATTCGTAAACTGGTTTCGGCTTTCAAACCGGCAAAGAGACGAATAGGGGCAAAAGGTGCAAGCCCTTTGCGCATTCGTCCGGAAGGGCCTGGGAGAAATTTCTCCTCGACTTCTTCTTCCCGCAAAGTCTCCGGCAATAAAAGAGACTTTTTCTAAAAGAAGCTGAAAATCCTCCCCCTTTAAAATATTTTCCCTATCCAGGGGGCCAGCTTTTTCCTTGCTGATCCTTCCATCCGCTGTCTTTTTTTCCGGGTTCTGTTTCGGCCCAATTTTGTAAATTAAGGAAGTATTTGTCCTGGCACCATCCCAAGAATAGGTAAAATCCGAAACTTTTACGGCTTTTTCATCCTGAAGAAGGAGGCCGTCTAAAAGCGCCTCCCCGGCAAGAGGAAGAAGGCCTTTTTCATCCTTTTCTTCTGCTTTATCTAAGGGACGCACAGGCATATAAAAAAATCCGATGGGCTTTCCCATGGAAGATACAGCCTGTAAATACAGGGGAAGTTGGAGGTCTAAGCCGGCGAGAAGGCGGGTAAAATCAAAGGTTTTTTTGCCAGTTTTGTAATCAATGACACGGATCATTGGAGGCTTTTTTTCATGATCATCCTCCTGTTTTCCCGGAAAAAGGGAATCAATCCGGTCAATGGTCCCCTCCAAATAAAATTTTTCTCCGCTTTCAGAAAAGGTCAGTGGGTAGGGTCCGATTTTTTTTCCTGGCCCAAAAGTCAGCTCATGATCCAGGGAGATCATCTGGGCATTGATCAGCTGGAAAAAAGTTTGCTGGTGATTTTCCGACAAGGTTTTTTCAGCCAGGGTCAGGAAAAAAGCATTCCTTGGATCTTCCCGGTTAATTTTTTCAAAAAGGGCCTTTTCCCGGTCATCCAGGGCTTTTTCTAGAGCAGCTTGTGACTCGGGGTAAAGAATGGCTTTTCCTTTTAATAGGCACTCCTGAATATGGGCCGACCAGAGGTGAAGGGCCTGATGAAAGAGAATCCCCGTATCCATTGGGCTTAAAGAGAAGGTCTTTTCTTCTACCGGTCTTAAGATATTTTGTGCAAAAGCCCGATAAGGACAGGCGCCGAAGGTTTCCAGCGTTGTTGCGCTGATGGTTCGCTCTTTTTTAAACAAAAGCTCACAGACGAGGGGACTTAAGGGCGGTCGCTCATGATCAAGATGAAGGGCTTGAAGGATCGGCTCCTCCTCCCCTCTTTTCCTTTCCTTTAAAAGGGTTAGCCATTGGACTTCTGGGATAAGGCTGGTTTTCATTCGAAGGCCCTGGCGGATTTTTTCCGGCCACACTAGTTCACGAAGGCTCGTGGAATAAAGCTGATCTTCCTTTGTAAAAGCAAGGACTTCCTCCCCTTTCATCGGCTGACCCTCCCCTAAAAGGATGACGTCAAGAAGCCTTTGCAGCCAAAAGCTTGGCTCCATGGGTTCATTGGATACATTTTGCCGGGAGGAAAAAAGGCGAAGTTCTTTTCCCACTTTAAGGACTGCGCTGTAGAAATTAAGTCTTTCCTCTTCCTCTTGAACCTGAGCCATTGAGGGCAGAAAAAAGCCCTGCCGCTGAAAAAAGATTTTTTCCTCCTGGGAAAAAAGGCCCGCCTCCTTCCTTCCTTTCGGTAGGTAGGGGGCGTTTAAGCCAAGCATGAACACATAGGGCCGGGTTCTTGCCCGAGTGCGAAGAAGGCCGGAGCAGAGAATCTGGTCCTGATAGGGAGGGATAATCCCTAACTTCAGGTTTTCCAAGCCTTCCTCAATGATTTTGGCAAAAACAGCAAAAGAGACTTCTTCTTCCCCTGCAAAACGAACCAGTTCATCGAATAGATCCATGAGCTGATCCCAAAGCTGCCGGTGGCTTTCCCATTCCTCCCTTTTCCCCTGATCAAGAAGCTTTTTTTCATATGATCGCAAGGAATCCTGAATGTTTTTCTCAAGAAGGAGGGTCACCAGCGCCTTGGAATACGATGCCAGGCTTTCTTTTCTCTTCGAGAGAGCAAATAAAGGAGCGAGAGCATTTTCCAATGTTTGTTTGACTGTTTTCGCTCTTTCCCGTTCTTCTTTCCACTGAAGTCCATCTTTTGGGTATGTCTTTAAGATTTTTTCATCAAAGGTAAAATAACGATCATCATTAAGCCTTTCCTCATCCAGTTGAAGGGCCACGACCTGTTTTTGGTAAATTTCGATCTCTTCTTGTTCAAGGTTGAGCATTCCTGATTTTAAAAAGCGAAAATACCGATCCTTTCGAGGGCCCGATCCAACAATTTCTAAGGCGCTTTCGATGGCCTGTACAAGGGGATGATACTGAACAGAACGCGCTTCGTCCATAAAATAAGGTAGCTTTTCTTCATCAAGGCGCTTTTTTAAAATGGGAGGATATTGGTCATCGTCCATATAAATGAGCTGAAAATCCCGATACAGATCGGAAGAGCACACGTCTGA
>CABTZP010000053.1 GCA_902489375.1 uncultured Tissierellia bacterium
CAATAAAGTTTGTCGCGAAGATCATGCCAATATCGAAAATCTTGACATCTCCCTCCCGATGGAGAAAGCGTAAGAAAAAAAGCGCGATAATTCCCATGACAAGACCGATCAAAACGGCGGAACAAATACTTAAAAGCGGCTCAATGGCCATGTTATAGACGGTGGCAGGGATCCCTGAAACCAGGTTTAATGAAATGGAAGAGGCAATGCCAAAGGCAAGGATACAAAACGCGTCGTCCAGAGCGACAGCCGGAATCAGGGTATCGACGACCTGGCCTCGGGCATGATATTGGTTAATAATCAGGATTGTTGCCGCGGGAGCGGTCGCTGAAGCAATCGAGCCAATGGTAAAGGCAAAGGCAAAAGACTGACCGAGCAGCATCATGACGATCGTCACGAGCAGCCAGGGAAGACCCGCTTCAAAAAAAGTGATGGTGATAATTTTCCAGCCCAGATTCTTAATGTGCTGGATATTCATTCCGCAGCCGATGTTATAAGCAATAAAACCTAAGGCAATGTCATTGAGGGGACGGAAAGCGGAAAGATCACTCGGGCTTAAAATTCCTAAAACAGAAGGACCAATCATTAAGCCTGCCAGAATATATCCTGTAACATCCGGCAGGCGCAGTAGGCCGATGAGCTTAGCACCCAGCAAACCTACTAAAATCATGATTGCGAGTACTTTAATGACATACATTCATTTCACTCCTTATTCCGGGTCGTCGTCATACTCATTATCTTCATAGTGATCAAGAATGCCATTAAACTGGTCAACATCGACGGTAAACCAGATACCGGTATTCTCACCTTTGAGATTACCCAGGGTATCTTCAATGATGCGGATGGCCGTGGGCAGGTGTTCCTCATTGATGACCATCATGATCGTTTTGTTAAAAGCCCGGCCTTCGTTGATCATCGAATAAATCTGCAGGTGGTAGCCTCCGGCCTGCTGAACGATCGACGAAGAAGCCATCCCTTCCGAATCAAAAAGCGTGCCTCCATTGATATGGTGTTTGCCAAAGCGTTTCAGGAGGGGATTGAGCTTATTTGGGTCATTTAATATGATATAGAGCAATTTCATGACAAGGCCCCTTTCATTCAAATTAGGGTATTATCCCATTCAGATTCGAACACGTTTCTTCTTTATGATAACGCTTTTTTTTTCGATTCAAAGTTTTCCTGGGAGGGATATTGTATAATATTAAATAATGGCGTATATCAGAGGAGGAAGGAACCATGACGGATTATTGGAAAAAATATCAAGTTAAAGAAGATGAGCATATAAAGCTTACTGACTGGGACACCTCATATGAGGGAGAGCTGACTAAAGACGAAGTCTACGGAAAAGCGCTCCCAGAAAATCTGGATAAACTTGCAGCTTTTCAAAATGTTCTTTACGCGGACAACCGCTATGGCCTTTTGATTGTTCTGCAAGCTATGGATGCGGCAGGCAAAGACGGGCTGATTAAGCACGTTTTTACCGCAATGGATCCGCAGGGTACGCAGGTGAGCTCCTTTAAAAAGCCATCCAGCCTTGAACTGGACCATGACTATCTTTGGCGCTGCAACCTTCACCTTCCCCGAAGAGGAAATGTGATGATTTTTAACCGGTCCCATTACGAAGATGTTTTGGTAACTCGGGTCCACAATCTTTTAGAGGCGGAAGGCTCTCAGTTTCCAAAAGAACTTTCAGGCGGGAACCTTTGGAAAAGAAGGTTTAAAGAGATTCGAAACTGGGAGGAGTATCTCACCCAAAACGGCATTGTCGTTCTGAAATTTTTCCTTCACATTTCAAAAGAGGAGCAAAAGGAGCGGTTGCTGAGCCGAATTGACGAGGAGGAGAAAAACTGGAAATTTTCATCGGCGGATATCAATGAACGAAAATACTGGGACGATTATCAGCATGCCTATGAAGAGATGATTTCGGCGACCTCCACCTCGCACGCACCCTGGTTTATCATCCCCGCCGATCGAAAGTGGTACACGCGATACGTGGTTAGCGAAATTGTGAAAAAGCAATTTGAATCCATGAGCATTGCTTATCCGGCGCTTCCCGAAAAGGAAAAAGAAAGCCTGAGGGAATGGCGTAATATTTTAACCAACGAATAAAAAGGGCAAATTCCAAAGAAGGAAAACAAAGGATACCCTTGCCCTATCCGAGCTTTTAAGAGTCAAAAAAGCGGTGAAAAGTGATACAGAAAAAAGCAGAGAAGAAAAGAGGAGAGTATGCGGGAAAAGGCGTCCAGAAAAAAAATGGCAAAGCGCAAGGGCGTTTCCCCTTCCAGCCGTCAGGCGAGGAAAGAGGAGTACTATCAATATGAAAGAAGGACCGGCAAAGGAAGAAAACGATCTTCTTCCGGGCCAGGAAAGTTTTTTATTCTTCTTCTTCTGATTGGGGCGATCCTGGCTTTTCTTGCTCTTTTTCTCAAAACCCGTCAGCCCAGAGACGTGAGCCTGGTGGAAAACACAGAATCGGGGAACGAGGACCTTACCCTCAGTGAGGAGGAACCGGAAAAGCCGGAAGACCAGCTCCTGATGCCAGCCGATTTTCCCCATTATATTGCCGGAAATCTCAGCAAAGGGGAACTTGAGTTTGTCCTTTCTTACGTTCCGGATCAGATTCTCAAAGAGGGGCCAACCGATCAAACCGTTAAAGATACCCTCTCCCGGATGATTAGCGGAGATATTATGAATGAAACCAGCCTTTTTCGAAGCGAAAAGGCCAATGCTTATTCTTTGCCGGAACTTCAGCGGTTTTTTGATTCTTTTTCCAACTGGTCGCTGAAGGATCATTCCGGCCCCTATCGTATTGAGGGGGATATTCTCTCTATGAAAGCGGATCAGCTGGGCATCTTGGCTTCAGCCAATATTACCGAAGCCAGGATCCATCAGGATAAGCTGGAGATCACCTATGAGTTGGATTATATGGGCGGCGATTCCAATCAAAAAAAACCTTTCCATGCTGAAAAAAAGGCCATTCTCACCCGAACGGACGGGGGACTTTTCCAGATTGAAGAGGTCATCGAAGAAAAAAAGAAAGAAATTCATCCGGTCGAGGATCAGCAAAAGGGATCCCTCAGTTCGAACACGAAGAATACGAGTCCTGACAATGATCAGGAAAGTCAGGTAAAGATGACCCCTCCGGGCCATGTCTCCAATAAAGGCAAAAACGCCAAAACCCAGCAGCAAAAGGCCTATCAAATGGGTCAAAAGGGACAGAAAAAAGACCAAAAATCAGAGGAAAAGGATGCAAGGACAGGCCAGGACATCTTTTCCAGCCGGGAAAAGGCCGTTGAGGGTGTCCTTTTGACCATAAAAAGCCATCAGCAAAAAGGTCAAATCCCCGTCGACGAGCCGGCGCAAAGAACAGGGGCCTATCATTACGCGATGGCAGACCTGGATGGCGACGGGATCGAGGAGCTTTTGGTCGAATCGGATGCGCAGGACGGCAATCAGCTCAAACGGTTCGTACAAATTTATCAGATCAATCAAAAAGGAGAAGGGACATATCAGCCCCTCCTCCTCCAGGGATATTTTTCAGCCATTCGTTTGTTCCTGCCCCAGGACGGGAAGGGAGGAATTTATCTTCTGGATTCATCAAGTCGGTCGAGTGAAAGGGGACTATATCGGACGACCCTTTCTCAGGGGAAGGTCATTACCCCCAGTCAGCCCGGGGAAATTCTTATGGAAGACTCCCCGGAAATGGCGGAATTTATGAACTCCGTCCAGGAAATCCGCTGGAAAAAAGTAAAATAGAGAAGGACATTGGAAAAAAAGTTTAAAGCCCTTTTGAAACAAGGCGAGCGCTTGGGTTACTCATCACGTCGATTTCCGCTTGTTGAATGTGGCCCCAGGCCCTTTAAAGCGTTAGCTCCTTTTTCCGAGCCAACGCTTTATTTTTTGGATGGTCCGATAGGCTCCCTTTTTCACCGGAAGGACATAGGTGCCCGGGGTCTCATAGACAACACCCCCGTAGCCGCGTTTAAATTGATGGATTCCATCGTCCTCGGTTCCGGAATATTTTCCCAGGGTCCCATAATAATTGAACTGCCGGGCCCCGGTCTCCAAGGCCCACCTGATTCCCTCTTCCATCACCAGGTCAATCCCGTTTAAATTTAAGAGGGGACTAAAAGAAGCGGAGAAAAGATAGGTCACTTCCTGATTATAATTAAGGTAGAGGGCGCCGCCCAGGTCCACACAGGACTTTCCTTCATAGGCTTGCGCTTCCTCCAGTTGCCGGCAGGCGGCCTGGTACTGATCCTGGGCCTGTCCGACTTTATTTTCGTTGGATTTATTGGGGTTGGCTTCGAGTTTATCCTGGGCTTTTTTCAGATTTTTCTGGGTCTGATCCTTTTTTCTTCGGCTTTCTTCCAGAAAGGCGGGAATGTCCAGCCGGGAGAGAATCACCCGGCAGTTTTCCCCAAACTCTTTTTTTAAGGCGGAATGCAGGTCTTCCCGGATAATAAAACCGCGTCTTTGTGAAGTTTGTTCCATCAGTCGGTTAAAATGATCGATTTCTTCCAGAGAAAGGTCAAGGACTTGAATTGGAAGCTTCCGGGCCTTTTTTAAATGGCGCTGGGTATTGTAGTTAAAGGAAGCCCAAAGATCCTCTTCATTTTCATAGGGCCTCATGTCCTTGATAAAAAACCACCGCCAAAGAATACTGTGAGGGTCGTTATTAAAACCATAAAAATCTAAAGGAAGATTCAATAAATTCTGATGCCAGGACCGGTGGTCAAAACCACCCGGAACCAGTTCTCCATTTCCATCCCGCTCCTGTAGGGGAAAATTAGGGGTAATCTGACAATAGAGGATATTCATAGAACGGAGCTTTTTTTCCAGGCCCTCAAAAAAAGCCTTCACCAAGCCCGGATCGCCAAAATCAAGAATGGGACCCTGATTGCAGTGGGCGATTTGAAAAAAACGATGATAGGGTTTGATTAAAAAAAGGCCCGCACCGAGGATTTCATCGCCATCTTTTAGAGCCAAAAATTTGACCTTTCGGCCGAGATCCTCTTGGACCCTACTCATTTCAATACTTTGGGGGAAGGCAGTCTGTTCACGGCCAAGACTAAAGGCCTTAAAATCTTCCGCGGAAATTTCTGTAAATTGCATAGTTCTCCCTTCTCATCGAAAAACAGTGCGTTTTCGAAAAATCTGATAGAGCGCCTATCTATCTTACCATTACTTGAGCGAGGATTTGCGCCCTTTTTCGGAATTTTTTTTCTGAAAGACGAAAAGACGCTGACCCAGGTAATTCAGGAGAGTAAAAAGGACCAGACCAAATCCCATGGCCAGGTTTTCCCTTTGCTGGACAGATCCTTTCCCCAACAGGGATTTTACCAGGGGGCGGGCGATTCCATAGGCAATAAGATAGCAAAGCAGGATGTTTAAAATAAAGCGAAACACTTCTTTTGCGGATTTTTCCCTGGACTGAAAAGTGTAGTATTTGTTGAGAAAAAAGCTGAGGATGCTGCCGAAAAGATAATTACAGGCTGAAGAGACCCAATAGGAAAGGCCGAGGAGATTATAAAAAAGAAACATGACGGCTCCGCCAAAGAGGGTATTTAGGATGCCGACAAAAATAAATTTCATCGTGGTCTGGTCAATCAGTTTTTCCCGGAATGGTCGCAAGGCTTCCTCCTTCATTTTTATCGTTCTATTATATAACAAGCGATTCTGTCTAGTTGACCGATCAAAGAGGCAAACTTTACTGTATAATAAATAGAATAAGAAAAAACGATTGATGAGCCGCTATGGATTCGCAAAGCTTTTACTGACCGGAAAAGAGGAAAACGATGAAAACCAACCGATATCAAATCATTTTAGCCGCCATGGCCATGTCTGTCCTATTAACAGGCTGCCAATTCGGAAAAAAAGAAAAAAAAGACCCCCAGCCGAAAGAAGATGCCGGGCAAGTGGAAGAAATGAGCGAAGATACCGATCAAAAGAAGGATTCGGCCGATTCGGAAAAGGACGAATATTTTGATCAGCTTTATGGCCATATCTGGGCACAGGCAAAAAAAGCGAAAGAAGATCAACCGGATCAGGATAAAAAGGGGGAAGAGGACGAAGAAAAGAAAGAAACCGAGCCTCTGCCAGATGATCCCGAAGCGCAAAAGCGCGAAGATCAGATGAAAGAATCGGATGAGGAAGAGAATGAGGATTCTTCCGAAGAGGATGATCTTTCTTTAGATGATTTGGATCAGGCCCTCTCCGGCCTTTTCGATAAGGAAGAAGAACCGAAAGACGAGGAAGGATTTGCCCAGGTGAATATCGGCGAAAACGAAGAAAGAAAAGATCTGATGATCGCCGGCAAAGATGGAAAAACGAAAAAACGGACCATCCATTTTATTCACATCGATAAGACGGTAAATGAAGAAGAAACGACGGAAATCGTCCTGACGGAAGGCCGCAAAGACGCGGAGCTCTACTTTTACACCAATGGCACGGATGAAGAAAATCTCAATCATTTCGCAACGGCAAAGCTGGATCCTTCGTCCATGAGCTTTACGATTAAAGAGAAGGGCGATCAGGAAAAAAATGAAGTCGCGGATGTATTTCAGAAGAAGATTCCCAAACTCTTAAGCGCGGTCAAACATTATCTTTCTCAGTCGGACCTTTCCATGACCCTGAAAGACCTTCACTTTGGGACCGAAGAGAATCAATAAAAAAGCGAAGCAAAAAGCAGGTTAAAAAATGAATCCCCCTTGCAGGATTTCGAGCTAAGGAAAGAGAGGGGGTAAAGAGAGCAGGAGATGGAAAATTTAGGAAAGAAAAGTACAAGTGAACTGACTCGGCTGATCGCCTCAAAAGCCCCGGCGCCTGGTGGCGGCGGGGCTTGCGCTCTTGTGGGCGCCCTCGCTTCTTCCTTGGGCGCGATGGTTGGCATCTATTCGCTGGGAAAGAAAAAAGATCAAAAGCGGGAGGATGAACTCCAAGAGCTCCTTCATGAAGCAGAGGATCTTCGCGTCCGGTTCTTGGACCTGATGGATAAGGACGCCGAAAGCTTTATCCCCCTTTCCCAGGCGTACGGGATCCCCAAAGAAGACCCCAACCGGGCTGCCATTTTAGAAGCCTGCCTCCGGGAAGCTGCGAAGCCCCCTTTGGAGATCTTTCACCTTACCTGTCGGACCATCGAACTCTTGGAAGACTTTGCTAAAAAGGGATCGGCGATCATGGTCTCCGACGCGGCAACAGGGGCGGCCTTTGCCCAAGGCGCTTTAAAAGGCGCGGCCATCAATGTTAAGGTGAATACGCACCTGATGAAGGATAGGACCTATGCCAAAAAAATAGAGGATGAGCTTGATCTTTCTCTTGAAACCTATAGCAAAAGAGCGGAGGAGGTTTTTTTATCCCTATGGAAAAAGTATTAAAAGGTCAGCCGGTTGCGGCAAAGATTCTAGACCAGGCCAGAAAAGATGCGGACAGGCTTAAAAAGAAGAAAATTGAGCCTCTTCTTGCCATCGTCCGGCTTGGGGAAAAGGAAGCGGACCTTCGCTATGAGAAAAATGCCATCAGGACTGCTGAAAAGGCTGGGGTGGGGGTTCGAAAATTGATCTTAGAAGAAAAGATTCGTCAAGGCGAGCTCGAGCAGGTCTTGGAGGATCTCAATCAAGACCCTTTGGTTCACGGCATTCTTTTGCTTAAGCCCCTTCCCCCTCATCTGGATGCGGAAAGAGCCAGAGAAAGGGTCCTAGCCTTCAAGGATGTGGACGGGTCGACGGACGGGTCCTTAGCTGGCGTTTTTACCGGAAGCGGAGAAGGCTTTTCTCCCTGCACCGCCCAAGCAGCCATGGAAATTTTGCGTTTTTATGGGATTGATCTTGAGGGGAAACGCTGCGTGATCATCGGGAGGAGTCTGGTTGTTGGAAGGCCGCTTGCTATGCTCCTGCTTTCAGCCAATGCCACTCCGACCCTTTGCCATAGCAAGACTAGGGACCTTGCGGACCTTTGCAAAGGGGCAGATATTCTCATTGCCGCATCCGGCAGGCTTAAAGCCTATGGAAAAGAATTTGTCCATCCCGGGCAGGTGGTCATTGACGTAGGGATCAATTTTGATCCCAAGACGGGAAAGATCGCGGGGGATATGAACGATGAAGAGGTCTTTCCTCTGGTGAAGGCGATTACCCCCGTCCCGGGGGGAGTCGGGTCCGTAACAACGGCCGTTCTCATTTCACACGTCGTCCAGGCGGCATTTAGGCAGGAGGGAAAAAACCATGAGCTATGCGGATGATCTTTTTATTGCCAACTGTAAGGAAATTTTAGAGGGGAAGGTCACCAGCCAGGGACAAAAAGTCCGCCCGCACTGGGCGGACGGGGAAAGCGCCTATACCTACAAAAAGTTTGGCCTGGTGAACCGCTACGATTTAAGTAAGGAGTTTCCCATCCAAACCCTTCGAAAAATCAACTTTACAGCTGCGGTCGACGAGCTTCTCTGGATCTGGCAAAAAAAATCGAACAATGTCCATGACTTACGCGCCCATATCTGGGACCAGTGGGCGGATGAAAACGGGTCTATCGGGAAGGCCTACGGTTATCAGCTGGGCGTAAAGCATAAGTATAAAGAAGGCGACTTTGACCAGGTGGACCGGGTTCTTTATGAGCTCAAAAATGAACCCTATTCCCGGCGGATTCTTACGAATCTTTTTAACTTTGAGGACCTCCATGAGATGGCTCTCTATCCCTGCGCCTATTCCATGACTTTTAACGTGACCGAGAACCGGCTTAACGCGATTTTAAACCAAAGGTCCCAAGATATGCTGGTTGCCAATGCCTGGAACGTGACCCAATATGCCGTTTTGGTTCATATGATGGCCCAGGTGAGCGGGCTTGTGGCGGGGGAGTTTGTTCATGTGATCGCTGATGCCCATATCTATGACCGGCACGTTCCCATCGTTCAAGAACTGATCACCCGTCCCGCCTATCCGGCGCCCCGGCTGTGGATGGATCCGGAGATCAAGGATTTTTATGCCTTCACCCCCGATTCCTTCCGCCTTGAGGACTATGAACACGGCCCTTTAGTGAGAAACATTCCCGTTGCCATTTAAGCGGCCATCGAAATCGCCAGTGCCTTCGCTTTCTAAGCAGTCATCCAGAAGGCTGGCGACTTCTTTTAGGTTGAGTTCAAAAGAAATGCCCCGGTCCTCAAATTCAGGCTGACAGAGTGTATGATTAATCGCATTGAATACCAAACGGCCGGCGAAAGTGGCTGCCTCATAAAGATCTTTTCCGGCAAAGACGGCGGCCGTCAGAGCGGAC
>CABTZP010000054.1 GCA_902489375.1 uncultured Tissierellia bacterium
ATTGACAAAGCAGAATCAAGCCATTAAGCTCGTCTGTCTGTCTGTCTGTCTGTCTGTCTGTCTGTCTGTCTGTCTGTCAAGATTGTCTTGCCGGTTGCGGCGTAAGTCAAGAGGGCATCACGATAGAACTCATACTGCTTTTGTCTTGCTTTAATCTCGGCAGGCAAGCCGATTTTCAGATCAGAACAGATGGTATCGAAGTTGTCCAACACATACACAAGGCGTTTTTGAACATCAAGTGTTGGAACAGGGATTGTAAGTGACAACACCAGAGAAGAATTAAGGTCTCCACGTGCACCTTGTTTTCTGCTAATAAGTTCATCATATTTACTGTAAACACAGTAATAGATGTATTTATATAGTGCCTTTGTTTCGTCGATTTCCAAGTTCAGACAATGCTGGTTGGTAGTTGCCTTGATTTTGTTAATTGCACATCGTCCAGCGGTTGCACCAGAAATAGCAACTATGACGCAGTTTTCAGGTATCCATTTTACTGCGGTTTCTGCAACGGCTTTTTCAGTTATATAACTATCCACTTCGGTAATTTCATTAAAGCGGACATCCTGTGTCCTAATCCAAGGAATTGTTCCGTTGGCATAGTATTCAGAATTTCCTTTGGTTGGAGTAGAACCAGAACAGCTTTTCTTTACAACGCTGCGAAGTTCAAGCAATGGTACCTTCGCACCATCGAAGGTCAGCAGCTTATCCCGATAAAACGCATACTGTTTTTTTCTCGCTGTAAGCTCCGCTGTAAGCTCCGTGAAATTGTCCAGAATGCGGACAATTTCACTCTGCACGGGCAGAGGAGGGACGGGAATTTTGAATTGTTTTACCTCTTTATCTGAAATAGCCGGATAACTTGCACCTTTTTGATTTGCTTCCACATAGTAACAGAATTCCGATGATGAAATAACATGAAATAGCCATTCAAGAAAAACAATATCTTTATTGGCTCTCAGAACGCAAAAACCTGTACTGCATATTTGACCATTATACTTGTCCTCGATGAGACAATATCTCTTTAATGTTGGTCTGGTTGTGGCAAATAAAACATCATCCTTTAAAACAATTTGTTGCGCTCGGCTTGGAGCATTATTTGCATTAATAGTTTGAGTCTCCGTAATTTTTGGGTATCTCTATCAACAGACGTTAAATCAATGTAAGTATAATTGCTTCCACAAGTTGACCACTTTATGTTTTTTACTTTTTCGGAACAATTTCCAATCGACCTATATTCCACCCCATCCGGGCAGTATTCCTGAATCAGTTCATCCAGCTTGCTCATTTGTTCTCACCGCCTTCCTCTATTTGAAGCGGATTGGGAACGCACGAGTTCTCAATCTCAGTTTCACTTGCTTCCGGCAAACTCAACGCTGCTTCTTCCAGCAACATCCTGTCGAAGTCACTTTGATACAGCTGATCCTGCACAATGCGGTATTTTTCAAACTCGCTCAAGGCGTGCTGCTCCGCAATTTTTGCAGAAATGCTTCCCGCATTGGTCAGAATTTCCTTTCGGCTCAGCCGAAGAACTCCCTCGAACTGTTCTGCCCAATCTTCCATCGTCATAGGAACTTGTTCCTCAGCTCGCAGCTCCGCCAAATCAAGATAGGCGTTGACGATTCTCGCCATCGCAGAAAGTTCTTCCTGTGTCAGATAATTCTTGGCAATCACCACATCGAATTTCTGAATTTTGCCGTTGGGAGCATCCTTCCAAGTGGTCAGCCCCATGTTCTCTTTGCTGCTGTCAGCACGGCGATAGATTGTCTCTGCCGCCGTTTCCCCATGGATAGCCCAATGAAGCTGATTCTGCACCCGTGCGAAAAACAGCCTTGTCGTTTCTGCCTTGGCATCGTAGTCAATGCTGGTGGCATAGATGTCGGTAATCTTCTGGTAAAAACGCCGTTCCGAAAGGCGAATCTCACGGATGCGTTCCAGCTGCTCCTCAAAATAATCTTTTGTCAGAATGGTGCCGCCGTTTTTCAGTCGCTCGTCATCCATAGCAAAGCCCTTCACGGTAAATTCTTCAATGATACGGTTTGCCCACTTTCTGAACTGCACCGCACGGGGAGAATCCACCTTATTGCCCACAGCAATGATGGCGCTCAGATTATAGTGATTGGTGTTGTAGGTTTTGCCGTCCGCAGCAGTTATTCGAAATTTTCGAATAACTGAATTCTCGTCGATCTCTCCGTCGGCAAATATTTTTTTCAAGTGATAATTGATGGTGTGCGTTTCCACATTATACAGAAGTCCCATCATTTTTTGGGTCAGCCATACATTTTCATCGCAATATACTGCATTTACATCGCTTTCCCCGGTGGCGGTGATGAATGTCAGATATTCCGCAGCGGAGGAACGAACGATGCTGATTTCACGCTTATCCTTCTTCATCATCCCACCTCGATCTCTGCAATAATCTTTGCGATTTCATCACGGAGCACCTGCTCACGGGCAACGATTTGCTCGATCTCGGCATTGAGCTTTACAATATCGATTTTCTCTCTGGTGTCCTCGGCTTCCACATAGGTGGAAACAGAGAGAATATAATCATTGTCCGCAATTTCCTCATAGTAGGCCAGATGAGAGAAGTGTGCTTCCTCGGTTCGATTTGCAAAGGTATCTACGATTCTTTCGATGTTCGCCTGTGTCAGCTTGTTGTTATTCGTTACCTTGATACACTCAGCAGACGCATCAATAAACAGCGTTTTGTTGTCGGCTTTGCCTTTTTTCAGTACCATAATGCAGGTCGCAATGGAAGTTCCAAAGAACAAATTGCTTGGCAGCTGGATAATGCAGTCGATAAAGTTGTTGTCGATCAGATATTTTCTGATTTTCTTTTCTGCACCGCCACGGTACATAATTCCGGGGAAGCAGACGATTGCTGCCGTACCGCCTGTTGCCAGCCACGAGAGGGAGTGCATGATAAAGGCAAGGTCAGCTTTGGATTTCGGGGCGAGAACGCCAGCCGGAGAAAAACGAGGATCGTTAATCAGCAAAGGATTGTCATCGCCAGCCCACTTGATCGAGTAGGGCGGATTGGAAACGATCAACTCAAACGGTTCATCGTCCCAATGCTGCGGTGCGGTCAGGGTGTCCTCACAGGCAATGTCAAATTTATCAAAGCCAACATCATGCAGGAACATATTGATACGGCAAAGATTGTAAGTCGTGATATTGATTTCCTGCCCGTAAAAGCCGTTTCTTACGGCATCTCTGCCCAAAACCTTTTCCGCTTTCAGAAGCAGAGAGCCAGAGCCACACGCAGGGTCGTAAACCTTGTTGATTTCAGTTTTCCCTACCGTGCCAAGTCTGGTCAAGAGTTCAGAAACATCCGCAGGGGTAAAAAACTCTCCGCCGGATTTTCCTGCCCCAGATGCGTACATGGTCATCAGATACTCATAGGCGTCGCCAAAGGCATCAATATCATGATCCTTTACATCACCAAGGTTCATATCCGCTACACCGTGCAGAAGCTTTGCAAGGCGTTCATTCCTCTTTGCAACGGTAGAACCGAGCTTGTTGCTGTTTACATCAAAATCATCGAACAGTCCGACAAAACTGCTTTCGGAGGAAGATCCCTTTGCAGAGCTTTCAATATGGTTGAATACACGCTCCAAGGATTCGTTCAGGTTTTCATCGTTGTCGGCTCTGAAATTGACATTGCAAAACAGCTCGGACGGAAGAATAAAGAAGCCCTTTTCTTCTACCAAGCCGTCACGAGCTTCTTCTGCATCGGTATCGGGCATTTTGGCATAATCAAAATCGGTATTTCCAGCTTCCTGTTCGCCAGAATTGATGTAATTGGTCAGGTTCTCGGAGATATAGCGATAAAACATTGTCCCGAGAACATAGTTCTTAAAATCCCAGCCGTCAACAGCACCACGAAGTTCATCAGCGATTGCCCATATCGCACGGTGCAGCTCGTCACGCTCTTGCTCTTTTTTTGTATCAACCATTAGCTTCGCCCTCCTTTTGCCATATTTTTTTCATATCACGAATAAGCGAAAAAATCAAACCATAAAAGAAAAAGACGGCCTGGCACAATGTGCCAAACCGTCTTTTGAGCCTTTGATCCGCAAACGCTCTTCTTTTCAACCTTGGCTGGATGAATCTTTTCTCCATCACCCTGGCCTTTCCCGAATTAAACAGCCAGATAGAGATCCACCATATCCTGCAAAGTCTCATCTTTTAGCTCTTGATAAATGGCTTTACTCATCCGTCGAATGAGCAGGCGGGGGGGGCAATTATGGTTCCCAGCCGGACAATCGCCGGTCTGCGTACAGTCAGCGAGCCACATCGGTCCTTCCAAGGTATTTAAAAGATCAATCACCATGATTTCACTGGCCGGACGAGTCAGCTGATAGCCCCCCTTGACTCCCCGGACGCTTTCTAGAAAATGATCTTTTTTCAGAACCCTCACCAGCTGCTCCAGATAATCGACGGATAGCTGAAGCGCATCTGCCACTTCCGTGACAGGAATGGGTGAAGTTCCGCTGTTTGCGGCAATATATGTCATGGCCCGCAGGCCATATCTGCTTCTTGTCGTTAATTTCATTTTTCCTATCCTAAAAAGCGAAAAGCTCGTACGCAATGATCTTCAACTCAACCGCAAAGGCATGCCATTGGAACAAATGTAATGGATAATTATTCCTATTTTACGACGATGTTGAGGATTTTGCCAGGAACAAAAATTACTTTAACCAGCTTTTTATTTTCAATATGTCTCCTCACGCCTGCTTCTTGCTTTGCGGCGGCAATAGCCGTTTTTTCATCCGCATCGGGCGGGATAAAAACCTTTCCTCTCATTTTCCCATTAATCTGAACCGGCACGGTGATCAAATCTCCAACCAGCTTATTTTCATCGTATTTTGGCCATTTCGCTTCTGTTGCAATATGACCCTCAAAGCCTGCGCGCTCCCAAAGTTCTTCAGTGATATGAGGTGCTACCGGATTAAAAAGGGTCAGGAAAATCTTCCACTCTTTTGGGGTCAGTTTTTCCTGTTTTCTCACCTCATTCGAGTAGGTCATCAGTTGGGCAATCGCCGTATTAAATTTCAGATTTTCATAATCCTCTGAGACTTTTTTAATCGTCTGATGGGTCAATCTTTCCATCTCTTCCGAAGGCTCTTCGTCGTCGGTGACCAGTTCCTGCATCGCCCAGACTCTTTCAAGAAACTTCCGGCAGCCCTGGACGCCCTTTTCGGTCCAGTAGGCATTTTGGGCAAAATCACCGATAAACATCTCATAGGTCCTCAGCGTATCTGCCCCGAACTCTCTGACAATATCATCCGGATTGACGACATTGCCCCTGGACTTTGACATCTTTTCTCCGTTTTCCCCTAAGATCAAGCCATGAGAAGTTCTTTTTATATAAGGCTCAGGCGTGGAGACCACCCCAATATCATAAAGGAACTTATGCCAAAAACGAGAGTAGAGTAGATGCAGGGTCGTATGTTCCATACCCCCATTGTACCAGTCGACCGGTCCCCAGTATTTCTCCGCATCCGACGAAAACGGCTGCTGATCATTGTGTGGATCCATGTAACGAAGGTAATACCAGGAGGAACCTGCCCATTGGGGCATGGTATCGGTTTCTCTTTCGGCCGGACCCCCGCAGACAGGACAGGTCGTATGGACAAATTCGGGGATCGCCGCCAGGGGCGATTCTCCGCTGTCCGTCGGCTCATAAGAATCGGTGGGCGGAAGAAGGAGGGGAAGCTGATCCTCGGGAAGAGGCACCCATCCATCTTTCGGGCAATAAACCATCGGAATGGGCTCTCCCCAATAACGCTGGCGGGAAAAAACCCAATCACGAAGCTTATAGTTAATTTGATGATCTCCCAGTCCTTTTTCTTCCAGCCATTGGATCATGGTCTTAATGGCTTCTTTAACGGGTAAGCCATTCAAAAATTCTGAATTGATCAAAGTGCCTGTTTCAATATCGGTGAACGCTTCTTCCTCTACTGAATTTTGACTTCCGCTCACGACTTGAATGATCGGGAGATGAAATTTTTTGGCAAATTCCCAATCTCGGGTATCATGGCCCGGAACCGCCATGATCGCCCCGGTGCCATAGGTCGTAAGAACATAATCCGAAATCCAGATGGGAATTTCTTTTCCATTTGCCGGGTTAATCCCGCAAATCCCCTCGATTTGAACTCCGGTTTTTTCCTTGTTCAGTTCTCCCCTTTCAAAGTCTGATTTCATCATCGCTTCCTGGCGATAGGCCTCGACCTGATCCCAATTTTCGATTTTGTCCTTGAGCTGGTCTAAAAGCTCATGTTCAGGAGCCAGGACCATGTAGGTCGCCCCAAAAAGAGTATCGGGGCGGGTCGTAAAGACGGTGATGATTTTATCGGTTCCTTTAACCGCAAAGTTGACATTTGCGCCATGAGATCGGCCAATCCAGTTGATCTGCTGCTGCTTGATTTTGGGAAGATAATCCACTTGGTCAAGATCATCAATCAGACGGTCGGCATAAGCGGTGATGCGCAGCATCCATTGATTTTTAACCTTGTGAATGACGGGATTTCCGCACCGAACGCAGTTCCCCTGAACAACTTCTTCATTGGCCCGACCCGTTTTACAGGAAGGGCACCAGTTAATGGGCATTTCTTTTTTATAAGCCAGACCCTTTTTGTACAACTGAAGGAAGATCCACTGGGTCCAGTGATAGTATTCGGGATCTGAAGTTGTTACCTCCCGATCCCAGTCAAAGGAAAAGCCAATGGAATGAAGCTGATTTTTAAAATTTTCGATATTATCGTGGGTGACTTTAGCGGGATGAATATGGGTTTTGATGGCGAAATTTTCGGTGGGTAGGCCAAAGGAATCAAAGCCCATGGGAAAAAGAACGTTATATCCCTGCATCCTTCTCTTGCGGGAAATAATGTCCAAAGCCGTGTAGGGACGGGGATGGCCAACGTGCAGCCCTTGGGCGGAAGGATACGGGAACTCGACCAGGGCATAAAATTTTGGCTTTTTGGAGCCCGTTACCGCATGAAAGCAATCTTTCTCTTTCCAAAAATCCTGCCATTTTTTTTCAATCGCATTCGGATTATATTTTTTCATAGAGCCTCCCTGTTCCCGGCACAAAATCAATTGCCCGGAAAAATAGTTCAAATTCCGATTTGATCGGCTTTGTTCATCCTTACTGATGCATCGAGTTGACCGTTCTGGGATAAGGAAGGACATCTCGGATATTGGTCATGCCAGTAATATACATGACGCATCGTTCAAATCCCAGGCCATAACCGCCGTGTTTGCAGCCTCCAAAGCGGTCGAGATCGATATACCACTGATAATCAGTCTTGTTCATTCCCTTTTCGTCCATCATCTTTTTCAGGGCTTCGGGCCGATGTTCACGCTGAGAACCGCCAATCAGTTCTCCGATTCCGGGGACCAGCATATCGCAGCAGGCAACGGTTTTTTCATCGGGATTTAAGGTCATATAAAAGGCTTTGATTTCTTTAGGATAATCGGTTACAAAAAGAGGTCCTTTTACGATCTTTTCGGTTAAATACCGTTCATGCTCGGACTGGAGATCCGTTCCCCAGCTCACCGGATAGGTGAAATTTTCTTTAGACTTTTTTAAAAGCTCAACGGCTTCGGTATAGGTCATCCGGGCAAACTTGCTCTTTTCAACGTGTTCCAGACGCTCAAGGAGGCCCTGATCAATAAAGCGGTTGAAAAAGGCCATCTCTTCCGGTATGGTTTCCAGGCAGTGATGGATCACATGTTTGATCATGGCTTCCGCATTGTCCATGACATCGGAAAGCTCCGCAAAGGCCATCTCTGGCTCAATCATCCAGAATTCGGCCGCATGACGGGTCGTATTGGAATTTTCCGCCCGAAAGGTGGGCCCAAAGGTATAGACATTCCTGTGACTCATGGCAAAGGCTTCCACCTCAAGCTGGCCGGAGACGGTAAGGTTCGCCTTGCTGCCAAAAAAATCCTGGCTATAGTCAACGGAGCCCTTCTCGTCTTTGGGGACCTCCTTAAGGTCCAGGGTGGTTACCTGAAACATTTCCCCAGCTCCTTCGGCATCGGAGGCGGTAATAATCGGCGTATGCACGTAAACAAAGCCATGATCATGAAAAAACTCGTGGATGGCATAGGCGATTTCGCTCCGGGCCCGGAAAACGGCATTAAAGGTATTGGTGCGGGAGCGCAGGTGGGGATAAGTCCTTAAGAATTCATAGGTCTCCCGCTTATTTTGCAAAGGATAATCCTCAGCGCAGGCGCAAAGGACCTCAACCTTCCTTGCCTGAAGCTCAAAAGGCTGCTTAGCCTCTGGCGTAAGAACTAATTTTCCTTCAATATCAACGGAGGAGCCATTGGGAAGTCGGGACAGTTGATCATATGCGGAGTCATCTTTATCAATGACCACCTGCAGGGTCTTAAAAAAGGATCCGTCATTGACAATTAAAAAACCAACGTTTTTTGAAAAACGCGACTGGCGGACCCAGCCTTGAATGCGTAGGATTTGGTCCCCATATTTTTTGGGATCCTTGTATAATTCTTTAATGAGCATGATCTCCTCCTTCTTCCGAAAGCCTGGCATTTTCCTCGGCAAGCCTTTGCGTTTCCTCCAGATATTGGCTGATTTTGGCTTCATATCCCCTTTCCTGGGGCCTATAAAACTTGTTATCCATTATCGCAAAAGGAAGGTATTTTTGCAAGATTGCCGCCCCTGGAAAGGCGTGCGGATACTGGTATTCGAGCCCTCTTCCCAAAGCTTTCGCCCCTGAATAATGGGCGTCTTTGAGGTAAGCGGGAATGTCCATAGGAGGATTTTTTTTCACAAAATCCAGGGCCGCGTCAATGGCAAGATAGGAGGAATTGCTTTTCGGCGAACCGGCTAAAAAGAGCGTCGCTTGGGCAAGGATGATTCTCGCTTCAGGCATTCCTATCTTGGAGACTTCCTGAAAACAGGCGTTGGCGACGAGTATTCCCATGGGCTCGGCATTGCCAATATCTTCTGAGGCGAGGATGCAGAGCCTTCGCGCAATAAATAGAGGATCTTCCCCGCCGGCAAGCATTCTCGCCAGATAATAGATCGCCGCATCA
>CABTZP010000055.1 GCA_902489375.1 uncultured Tissierellia bacterium
GATGGAGAATGGACCCGAAAAACTTTTCGCAAGGTGTTTACCTGGAATGCCCTGTTTAATGGAGCGCTCACTCTGATCATGCTTGCCCTATCTCCCCTTCTTATTCAAACGATTTATGGAAATCAGTATGCCGACGCGGTGCCCTGTTTTCAAATCCTGATGGTTTCCTATTTCTTCAAGGCGGCTTTTCGAACCCCTTGTGGGAACCTTCTGGTTACCCAAAGAAAAATTTCCTTTAATTTTATTGTCGCTCTCGTCTCCGGTCTTCTCAATGTGGCCGGTAACTTTATCATGGTCCAAAAGTTTGGATCCATCGGCGCGGCCTTTACGACCTTAGGGGTTTGTATGTTCGCGGGCCTTTGGTCCTTCGCTTATTATGTACGGACCATAAAAAAAATTCCCTAAGAAAAAATTCAGCAATTTGCTTTTGAAAATGGTAGAATGATGGTTATGCGTATTAAAGGCTGCGAAAGAAATCCATTCTTTCAGGGGGATCGTATGGTTCAAATTTTTGAGAAAATCGAAGGCTGGAATTCAAAAATCCATCCAAAGGTCAAGAGTATTCTGACGCTCCTTCTTTTTACCTGGTTTGTCTTGAGTTCCCTTTTTTCCCATGCCCTTTTTGGCAAGTGGGACTTTCGGGAGATCCTGGTCAATAGCTCGCTGGTTGTCCTCATTATCGGATCTCTCTACCTGCGCAAGGAGCATTTCTCAAAGGACTTTTTTTTCACGCCCCCTATGGTGGTTGTGATCTTCATTGGGCTATGTTTTTTGATCAATGGCCTGGTTTTTCCCGTCCGGGGCTATCTTGCCCTGGCTCTCCAGTGCCTTTTTGTCTTTCCCTACTATTGGATGGGCATTTCGACGAATAAGGATCAGGTGATTTTTTCCCTTTCCTGGGGATTCATTTTTTCTTATCTGATTGTCCTTTGCATGATGTTTTTTCTTGGCCCGGAATTTACCCTTTTTCAAAACTCCGGTCTCTTTGGCAATCCCAACCTGATGGGCTATTATCTGACGACGGTGTCCAGCTCCATCCTCTATTCCATCTGCCGAAATCAGGAACGAGTGGAAAACGCAAAGGGTTTTCGTCAGAAAATGAGAATTCTGAATCTCTTTCTTTTGGGTTCAGTTGTCTTTATCACCTTCTGTACGACTTCTCGAACCTCCATCATCTGTGTCCTGGGCGAAATGATATTGACCATCCTTTTTATCCTTCGTGAAAAATGGGAAGATTGCAAAAAAAAGCAAAAGGGCCCTTCAACGTTCTTTGTTCAGGTCATCAAAGACCTCAGTCTTGCCCTTGCGGTGATGGGCTTTTCCGCCCTGATGATTTACCTTCTTTTTATCTTCGTCAAGCCTCGGTTTGAACAGATGGTTTTCGGGGGAAGCTCGACCTTTTATGAAGATTACCTCTATGATCCTTCGGCGGCCATGGAAGATGAACTGGACTCCTCCCTGCGCTATTACACCAAAGGCCTTGGGGACCGGGATCTGCTCAATTTTACTTCTGGACGAATTGAGATCTGGAAAATTTTTATTCGCCACTTGCGCTTCCTCGGCCATAAAACCGAGACCCTCTTTATCACCTTTTCTACCCGGCATAACCGGTCGCATGGCGCTCATAATATCTTTATTCAGCTGGCATACAGCATTGGCCTTCCGGCCGGCATTGTCTATTTTTTGAGCATCTTATCTTCGGATCTCTATTACCTTGGCCGGCTTCTTTTTCCCGGAAAAAAGGGAAAAATAAAAGCGGAGGAAATGCTGATCCTCATGGCGGGAAGCGTCCTGGCCTTAAATGCCATGACTTCTTCCGGCTATCTCTTTGGCCGGTATCTGGTCCCTTCTCATTTTCTCCTGATCAGTGGGCCGGACCAAAAAAAGGAAGGGCCAGGCTGGATCAAAAGGCTTATCGAAAAAAGAAGAAAAAAGGAGGACCCTTCATGATCCTATGTCTAACTTCCGGCTTTCCCTACCGGCCGGATCCTTTTTTGGAATTGGAGTCCCGATACCATCCCCCAAAGACCCTTTATTTTTCCGTGACGGGCCTTGACGGAGAAAAAGTCCTCCCCGTAGAAGCCCTGACTAATCCACCCAGCTCATTTTCTACCCGCTTCGAAACCTTCCAGTGCGTTCTTTCTTCCCTGGGACATCCCTTTGTCGAGGAAGAGATCCGCATTTTAAAAGAAGAAGGACGCTTTAACCGGGAAAAAGAAGGCATTCTCCTCCGTTCCTTCGGTGTCGCTAAAAGACTCTCAGACCTCCTGCTTTCCCAGCTGGAACCCATTTCTCAAGATGAACCCCTGATCCTTTACGCTTACTGGATGGCTGTGCCGGCCCTGGTTGGCGCCCTCGTTAAGGAAAAATATCCCCATGCCCGGCTGATCAGCCGGGCGCACTCCTATGATCTCTATGAATATCGGGCCAGGGAAGCCTACCTTCCCTTTCGAAAGTTGATCTTTGATCAGGCGGATGCCCTCTATCCGATCAGCCAATCCGCTTATGATTATCTCAAAACTTCGTATCCTTATTTGGACATGGAAAAAGTCAGGATCCGTCATCTGGGGACCCTGGATCAGGGGCTAAATCCCCCTAAAAAAGAAGGCGAGCCTTATCGGCTGGTCTCTTGTTCTTCCCTTTCTCCTGTAAAGAGGGTTGATCGTATCCTGGAGTCTCTCGGCCTCCTCGACCGAGGCCCGATCGAGTGGGTCCATTTTGGATCTGGAGAGGACCTGGAAGAGCAAAGAGAAAAAGCCCGGCAGCTTCTTAGGGGCCGTCCGGTCTCTTTTCTTTTTCAGGGTCAGGTCTCCAATCTGGAGATCTACCGGTATTATCAGGAAAATCATGTTGATCTTTTCCTTAATGCCTCAACCATCGAAGGCATTCCGGTTTCGATGATGGAAGCCCTTTCCTTCGGGATTCCCGTCCTGGGCACCCGGGTGGGGGGGGTTCCGGAAATTGTCCATTCGGGAGAAAATGGACTGCTCCTTGATCCACACTTTTCAAACGAGACCTACTGCGAGGCCGTACAGGAGATGCTTTTTCTCGATGAAAAAAAACGGCTCGCCTATCGAAAAAACGCCCGAACGCTCTGGGAAAAAGCGTTTCGGGCGGATCAAAACTATCGGGAATTTGTCGAAGAGAATCTGATCTGATCTGTTCGGAAGATCAACCTGATCAATAAGGAGGGCTGATCTTGATAAAGAAAAAGCTTTCCGGTCAATAACCTCAAGAAAAAGCTTTCCGGTCAATAACCTCTTTGATTTTGAGGAGAGTCTTTGCTCTCCTCTTTTTTAATATCTTTTGCTCCCGTCTACCGGAACGTTAATGCCATCGACCCGGTAATTATTCGTAAACTGCCACATCTTGTACGATCTGCTGTAGCGGGGACGGGCGACGCCGTAATGGGCGACCCAGGTCTCATATCCCTGGAGCTGGTCCATATCCAGTTCATTTTCGAGCCAGTTGGCGGACCCGTAGATTCCTGCTTTATAACCGGCTGATCGGACGGTCGAAAGAAATCCTTTCGCAGCTTCGGTCAGAGCCTGACGGGAAGAAGGTCTTTGATGATACTCATCTTCCGTATCCCAGTAGATCGGAAGGTCCAAAGCTCTTCCGCCGAGAATCCGCAGGGCTTCCCGGGCCTCATTCACGCCTTGCGCGTAGGAAGTGGCTCCGGAGTACCAGTAGGCGCCCAAGCGGGTGCCTCTCTTATTGAGCTCATGGTAATGGCGGTTAAAGGCCGTGTCTTCGTAGGTCGTCCTTCCATCGGAATACCCGGTATATCCGGCTCGAAGGACCGCTCCGGAGATATCATTGGCTAGCGCGTCATAGTCGATAGCTTCCGGCCGCTGATAATATGAAAGGTCAACCACCACCCGGGCGTCATGGTCCGGAATGGGCTGTTTGGACTTATCTGGCTCCGTCACCGTAGGCTTTTGCCCAGGGGTCTTTCCATTGGAAAGTTCATAGCGGGTTAAGGCTCCTGTCTTGGGATCCATATAAAATGTATGTCCGTTTAGCTGAAGAGTGCCAAACTTCATGGCGCCGTCATTGCCAAAGTAATAGGTTTCTTTTCCGATGGTCTTAAACTGATTTTGCAGAAGGACCCCATTGGATTGGGGATAGTAGATCTTCCCCTTGCTAAAGGTCATCTGATTTTCATGGTGTAGCCTTCCGCTTTGAATATCCAGAAGGAAGAGTTTTCCCTTAAAGCGGTAGACACCTTTTAACGCTTCTCCCTTTGGCCCAACCAGATAGATGTCATTGCCATTGGAACAAAACTGATTGATGCAGTTATTGCCATCCCGATCGAGGAAGAAAATTCGATCTTCATATTTATACATTTTATAATCTGTTGTCGCTTTGCCGGCCTCATTTACCAGCCCCTTTTCCTCGATGGTTTCCGTTCTTTTTTCAGGATCGGACGAGGCCATGGGCTTGTTCGAACTATGTTTTGCCGCATCGACATTTTGATCGTAGCCTTTATAAATGCCTGTTTTCTGGTCCATATGAAAGACCTTGCCATTGATGACGAGATCTCCATACTGACGGGTCCCGTCAGCGCCGACATAATAGGTTTCCTTTTGGCTGGTCACAAACTGATCATGAAGAACGCTGCCATTCTTCTCAACATAATAATAGTATCCGCCTGATTTCACCCAGCCGCCATCCGTCCGAACTTCACCAGTTCGATCATCTAAAAGATAAAGGGTGCCCTGGTAACGATAGACACCACGAAGAAGCTCACCCTTGGCGCCGGTCAGGTAAATTTTCTCACCATCTGAGACAAATTGATTTTTAATGGGCCGGCCATTCCGGTCCGTTTTATAACTTTGACCTTGAAATTTGACCCACTGATCCCTTAAACTTTCGCCCTTTCGGTTGATGAAGACGCCATAGGCTAAGATGGCTTCATCATCAACGATAAAGTCATCCTCCTGTTTAGTCTTTTCCGTTTGGGGTTTCGCCAGGTCCAGAGGGGCATTCGCGTCCACTTCGTTTTCGGCAAGAAGAATCCCGTCAAAAACATTTTCTGCAGCATGAGAAGAAGCTGCCACACCAACCATTGCTCGATCCGGATGAGCGGCTGAGATTGGGGGGATCTGAGCCAGGCTGATCAGGAGAGCAAAACATAAAGCTTTCAGGAAGACGCTTTTCTTGATTCGTTTCATGCTACCTTTCCTTCAAAAGCTTTACAATCCCTAAAAAAGCATCCACTTTCTTCAAAGTCTTTGCTTTCTTCCTGAATTATAACAACGAAAATAAGGGAGATCAAGGCTTCTGGGCGAAAAGTTACAAAAAAGTTAAGAAAAAGAAGGCCTGGCACAGCAGGGGCGAGGATAAAATTTTAAGCGAAGTATAACATGAGGAATCTTATGGCATGGACCGACGCAAGGGTGAGGGGGCTGACGGGCCGACTTCTGCGACTGGTCAGGAGTGACAGGCGGTTTTCGCTTTTTACTTGAAGCGGCGGGAGTAGGCTTTCAGGTCAAAATCCGCCTAAAATCCATCCCCCCGCCTGCGTTTTGTTGCTTATCTCTTATTCGAATTTTTCCAAAGGCCAAGCTTCTCAGCTTCTTTAATCAGCCCATCCCGGAAATCTGGATGAGCAATGCCGATAATCCCCTCTGCTCTCTGCCAGGCGGATTTTCCTTTGACATTAAAAACTCCGTATTCCGTGGCAATATAATTCACTACAGAAGCCGGATCGGTAACTTTTGTGCCTTCCGTAAAGACGGGAACAATCCGGCTGTGGGTTTTCCCGCTGCGATCCTGGAAAGTTGAAGACATCACAACGAAGCTCATCCCGCCGGGAGACATATAGGCGCCGAGGACGAAATCTAGCTGGCCGCCTGTTCCGGAGATATGACGGATGCCATCGGACTCCGCATTAATTTCCCCAAAGAGGTTGCCATTGATGGCATTATTAATCGAAATAAAATTGCTGATCTTCGCGCAGGTATAAGGACTATTCACGTAATCAACGGGACCTGCCATCAGGGTTGGATTCCGATCCATAAATTCCATCAGTTCATCGGATCCCTGGGCAAAGGCAAACATAGATTTTCCGGGATGAAGCTCATTAAATTTTCCGGTGATCTTTCCTGCCTTGGCCATCTTCATCATGGCATCATTAAAAAGCTCCGTATGGATACTTAAGTCCTTCAAATCCGAGTGGGCGATCAAGGTTCCAACAGCATTGGGCATTCCGCCGACGCCCAGCTGGAGGCAGGCCCGGTCATGGATATAGGGAAGGATATTTTCAGCAATTTTTTGGTCTACTTCATTGGGGGCAATATCCGGGATATGGTCAAGGGGTTCATTCGACTGAACCACATAATCCACTTCGCTGATGTGCAGGAGATCATCAAAGGCACCGGTAACGTAAGGCATTCTGGGGTTTTCTTCAACTAAAATGTAATCCGCCCGCTCAACCAATGCCCGTGTGTTGGAAATGCTGGGACCCAGGTTAAAATAGCCAAACTTATCCATGCATCCCGTTTGAATCATTAAAACGTTAAATTCTTCCACATCCTGCTTTCTCCGGTAGAGGCCGGGGAGATCATTAAAACGCATGGGTGCGTAAAAGGCGTCTTTTCCTGCTCTTTTTCGGTCCTGACCGGTGAAAAACCAGGAGTTAAAGGTGAAAACGGTTCTTCCTTCCCGGTCATTTGCTTCATAGATGGCCATGGGGTGACCGACAAAAAAGCCCCGGACATTGACATCTTCCAGTTCGCTGGCTCTCGCAGCCAATGCCCGATCTAACAATTTCGGTGCGCAGAGGGAATGGGAATAATCAACCCAGTCCCCGGATTTGACGACTTTTACCGCTTCTTCTGGACGAACTAACTTTTCCTGGTACATCTTTTCAAATGGATTCATGTGTTTTTTTCCTTTTCTACTTTTTTCGCATCCTTCCGCTTAGGCCAGAATAACCTATTCCTTCTTTGCGGCATCCACCGCTTCCATCACTCTATGCATCGCTTCTTGGACAGAAATTTCCTCGTTCACCATTTCCTTGCGGGTAGAGTATTCCACAATCCCCTCATCCGCTTTCTTTCCTACGGTAATCCGAAGGGGAATGCCAATCAGGTCCCGGTCGTTAAACTTGACTCCCGGCCGCTCATCCCGGTTATCCAGAAGCAGTTCAACCCCTTCTTTCTCCAAATCCTGATAGATGGATTCAGCCAAGGCCCTTTGCTCTTCCTTCTTGCTGTTAATGACCGTGATGATCGCATGATAGGGAGCGGTTTTCAGCGGCCAGATAATCCCCTTTTCATCATGATTTTGTTCCACGATGGCCGAAACGGCCCGGGTAATGCCAATTCCGTAAGAACCCATGATAAAAGGCTTAGCCTGACCCATTTCATCGAGATAGCTGGCATTCATGGATTCGGAGTACTTTGTCCCTAACTGGAAAATATTTCCGACTTCGATCCCCCGGGCGAATTGGAGGGGCGCCCCGCATTCCGGGCAACAGTCATGATCTTCCACCATCCAAAGGTCCTCGGCGATTTCTCCGGTAAAGTCGCGGCCAAAGTTCACATTCTTGAGATGCTTACCGGTCTGATTGGCCCCGCAAAGAAGATTGGCCCGTTTGGTAAGGGCCTGATCAATAATGACCCGAACCTTCTTTTTAAGACCGACCGGGCCGGTAAAGCCAGCTTCCGCTCCGCTGATCTCTTCAATGGCCTGATCATCGAGCATCTCCAGCTCGTGTTCTGGAATCTGAAGGTAGGCGACAAGCTTGGAAAGATTGAGTTCCCGCTCGCCTGGAACAAAGACTAAAATGGGCTCATCCCCAGCCTTAAGGCAAATTGCCTTGGCCATTTTCCTTTTGGGAACCCCGGTGAATTTTTCCAAATCCTCGATGGTTTTTACTTCCGGCGTGTCAATCAGCTCCATCGGCAGGGCTTCTTCAGCCTCAAGGGCCTCTTTTTTCATGGCCGCCTTTTCATCGGTTGCCGCATACTCGCATTCGCTGCAGTAGACAATTACTCCTTCGCCTACTTCGGAAAGGGCAATGAACTCATGGGAGATATTTCCCCCCATCGCCCCGGAATCCCCTAAAACGACCCGGTAATCCAAACCCAGCCGATCGAAAACTTTGACATAGGCATCCCACATTTCCTGATAAGAGGCTTCCAGTCCCTTCCAATCCGCATCAAAGGAATAGGCATCCTTCATCAGAAACTCTCGGGACCGGTTAATTCCAAATCTTGGCCTTTTTTCGTCCCGGTATTTCCACTGGATCTGATAGAGGTTCAGTGGAAGCTGCTTATAGGATTTTAGATCATCGCGAACCAGAGAAGTAAAGTACTCCTCCGCAGTAGGGCCTAAGCAAAATTCCCGCTCGTTCCGATCGTTAAGCTTAAACATCTCCGGTCCAAAGGTCCGCCACCGTCCGGATTCTTCCCAAATTTCTTTGGGCTGAATGGCGGACATTCGAATTTCCTGGCTGCCTGCCCGGTTCATTTCCTCACGGACCACCCGCTCAATTTTCTGCACCACCCGCAATCCCATGGGCAAAAAAGTGTAAATGCCCGAGGCGGATTTTCGAATCATCGCTGCCCGAAGAAGCAGCTGATGACTTGGGGTTTCCGCTTCCGCCGGAACCTCTCTTAAGGTCGGCATATAAAATTTTTTCATTCTCATTTTAGTTTGCTTCCTCTTCCTGTGCTTTTGAATTTAAATAGGCATCGACAAAATGATCCAAATCACCGTCCATGACTTTTTCAATACTTCCTGTTTCTTCCCCAGTTCGGTGGTCCTTCACTAAAGTGTAGGGCTGGAAAACATAGGATCGAATTTGAGATCCCCAGGAGATCTGACTGTAGGTTCCCTGGATATCCTCAATCTTTTCCCGGTGCTCTTCTTCTTTAATTGCCACCAGCTTAGCGATCAGCTCATCCATAGCTTTTGCCCGGTTTTGGATCTGAGAGCGTTCGTTCTGGCAGGTGACGACAATCCCGGTCGGAAGATGGGTAATCCGAACGGCAGAGTCGGTCGTATTGACCCCCTGTCCGCC
>CABTZP010000056.1 GCA_902489375.1 uncultured Tissierellia bacterium
AGGGAAAAGGCATTTACGGGCTGGAAGCTTCCTATGACAAGCTTCTGGGAGGATCCGCCGGGGAAGAAATTTTTTCACGGGACCTCCATGGCTATGTAATTCCCACGGAAGCGGGAAAAGAATATGATTCAAAAGATGGACAAAACCTATATTGCACGATTGATCTCGCAGCCTCCAAAATTGTCTATGAAGAGCTAATAAGAGGAATGGACCAGTTTCGCCCGAAAACGCTGACCGCCATTATGATGAATCCGATGACCTCCGAAATTTTGGCCATGGAATCTTTGCCGAATTATGATCCCAACAGCCCCAGAAAGCCTCTAAATCAAGCAGAGGAGGAGGCCTGGAATTCCATGAAGGAAGAAGATCGATTACATCTTCTCTACCAACGCTGGTCAAATCCAGCCATTTCCAATACCTATGAACCAGGCTCTGTCTTTAAAACCCTGACGACTGCAATTTCATTAGAAAGCAGGGCCTGCAATCAAAACACCCGCCTTTTTTGCAATGGAAGCATCGAAATTTCTCCAGGCACGGAGATTCACTGCGTATCGGAAAAGCCCCATGGGCCTGAAAGTCTGCAGGATGCGTTAACCAATTCCTGCAACCCGGCGTTTGTGCAAATTGTTTGGCTCATCGGTCCGCAAAAATTCTATTCCTACCTGGGATCCTTACATATGGGCGGGCGAACGCAAATTGATTCTCCTTCGGAACCCAAGTCAACCTTTCCGCCGACTTTAAGTAAAATGGGAAGGGCTCAGCTTGCGACGATGTCCTATGGTCACGGAATCGCGGTAACTCCTCTTCAGATGATCACGGCCTGCAACGCAACGATAAACGGGGGATATTATATTGAACCGCATTTCTTTTTAGAGTCTACTTCTCAGGACGACAAGCTCCTTTCTTCCTATAAGGGAACAAAAAAAGAGGCGGTTTTTTCCAAGGAAACGTCAGATCAGATGAGGGATATGCTGGTACAAACCGTCAAAGGCTCTCAATCAAAAATGGCAGAGCTTTCCGTGGAAGCCGGGGGAAAATCAGGCACTTCTATTGTTGCGGAAAATGGGGCTTACAACGAAAAAAAGACCATTGCTTCATACTACACTTTCTTTCCTGCCTATGACCCGAAAATTTCGCTGTTGGTCGTTGCCCAGGAGCCGGAAACGGGGGTCTATGGATTTACCGTCGCTGGCCAGATCTGCGAACGAATCTCCAAACGTTATATTGAAGAAAAGGGAGGAGACCTTGCGCAGAAAAAGGAATTGGCATCGATTCCGGATTTGACCAATAAAACGGTCGAGGAGGCCCAGCTCCTCTTGGCAAAAAAAGGTCTGTCATTAAGCAAGTATGGGAGCATGAACAAGTTTTCCTTTATTGAGAGTCAAAATCCTAAACCTGGAGATTTCATTCGCCAGGGTCAGGTCATCGAGGTAAAACCCAGTGAGCCCCCAACTTGGAAAGTTCCAGACCTTATGGGAAAAGATCTGACCCAGGCCAAAAAGATCATGGAAGGAACGGGAATTGAAGTGATCTACGAAGGGACCGGCAAGGTGGTTAGTCAAAATCCAAGGGCCGGAGAAAAAGTAAAAGGCAATACGACGCTGGTGATCAGCTTAAAAGAAGAAGAAAAAAAGGAGAAATAGGATGACAACCAATTTTTTAAAAGACAGTATTTTGTATTTTCTTCTTGCTTTTCTGATCAGCCTGGTCGGGACAAAACTTTGGATTCAGCTTTCAGAAAAAAGACACTGGGGACAGCCCATCCGGGAAGAAGGAAATGCGGCTCATTTTAAAAAACAAGGCACCCCAACCATGGGAGGGGTCGTTTTTACGGTTGTCTTCCTTTTTCTGATCCTCATCTTATCTCCCAGTCGTTCCATGGAACTGGTCATCATCACCCTGGGGACCCTGAGCTATTTTCTGGTCGGCCTGGTAGATGATATCGAAAAGGTTAAAAAAGAGGAAAGCGAAGGATTGACGCCGAAACAAAAACTGGCTGTCCAATTTCTCCTCGCGGGTCTTTTGGTTACCTTAGCATTGATTAATAATCCGGACCTTGGCGCCCAGCATTTGCTTTTTGTTTCCCAGCCCGTTCAGCTCGGATTATTATGGGTTTTCATTGATCTTTTTATCATTGTTGGAACCGTGAATGCCGTAAACTTGACCGATGGCCTGGATGGTTTATGCGCGGGAGTTTCTATTCCGGTCTTTCTGACAATCGGTGCCTGCGCTTTCATTTGGGATGGCCCCTTTGCTTTGGGGACAATGTCTGCGATCATTTTTGCTGGCGCTCTTCTGGGGTTCTTATTTTTTAATGCCCATCCGGCTCAGCTTTTTATGGGCGATGCCGGCTCCATGGCAATTGGCGGAGCGATTGTCAGTCTTCTCTTAATCTATGGTCGTTTGGTATTTTTACTGGTTCTCGGCGGCATTTATTTTATTGAAGCCTTATCCGATATCATCCAAATCCTGTATTTTAAAAAATCCGGCGGGAAGCGTATTTTCCGCATGGCGCCGATCCACCATCATTTTGAACTGGGCGGGATGGCGGAAGAAAAGATTGTTTCTCGCTTTTCGATCATCAGCCTTATCCTGTGCCTGATGACGCTGCTCTTAATTTGATTAAAGGAGGCAGGAGATGAAAATAAAAAGTGAAATTCGACCGCAGAAGGTCTTGTTGTACGGGCTGGGCGTTACGGGAAAGTCCGTGATCCGTTTTCTTCCTCGACACGGCTGGGAAGTTTATGTGTATACAGACGATGGGATAAAGGTAGAGGACCTTTTTTCCAATCAAACTCATCCTGAACGGGTTCATCCGATCATGAAATTCGATCAAATTCCCTGGGAAGCCCTTTCTTTTGTCATCAAGGCGCCGGGCATTTCCTTGGATAAGCCCTTACTTATCGAAGCAGAAAAAAGGGGAATGGAAGTTCTATCCGATCTGGAATTAGCCTACCGCCTGTTCGGCGGAGAGCATCTGATTGCCATTACCGGATCGAACGGAAAAACCACAACGACATCCTTGATTGCCCACTTACTTAATCAAGCGGACCGGTTAGCGACAGCCTGTGGCAATATCGGCTTTCCCGTTCTTCAGGCTTTTGAAGAAGCTTCTGATGATGGATGGCTGGTCTGTGAAGCGTCCAGTTTCCAGCTTGCCTCCGTTATCGACTTTAACCCCTTCTGTTCGGCGATTATTAACATTACCCCGGATCATCTGGAATGGCATGGAAGCTTTGAGGCCTATGCGCAGTGCAAATATCAAGTAGCAAGCCATCAGACAAAGGATCATTGGATCTTTTTAAACCCCAGGGATAAAATGTCCCGCAAGGCAGAGCAAGCGGGCATTTTTTCGGGAAAGGTATCATGGATTGATTTTTCCTCCTCCCTTGCCACCGAATTGCATAATAAAGAATTCTGGCATTTATACGGGGAGCATAATGTTGAAAACGCCCTTTTTGCGGCGGCCATTGCGGAGACCTGCGCTCTGAGCAAGGAAGAAATCTATCGAGGGCTTTCCACTTTCCGGGCCATTCCCCACCGGATTGAGACCGTTGATGAAATTGATGGAATTCGCTATATTAATGATTCTAAAGCGACCAATGTCGATTCAACTGTTCGCGCCCTGGAAAGTATGGACGCTCCGGTCCTTCTGATCGCCGGGGGCTATGATAAAAAAGTCCCCTTTTCGGATCTTTTTGAAGCATTTAAGGGACGGGGCAAGGCACTTATTTTGATGGGGGAGACCAAATATCAAATAAAAGAGGGGGCGGAAAACGCCGGATTAGCCGATCAGGTCCATCTCGTTGAAAATCTTTCGCAGGCTGTTGACCTGGCAGAGACGCTTGCGAAAAAGGGAGATGTGGTTCTTCTGTCTCCAGCATCTGCATCATGGGATATGTATCCGGGCTATGAAGCAAGAGGAGAGGAATTTCGTCAGCTGGTTCGTGAAATTCGCATAAAAAATGACCGATCTCGGGGTTGATTTCTGCAGATAAGGAGCGGCGAATGAAAAAAACCGTAAACTACAAAAGTCCGATTAAACCGTCTCGGCAAATGCGAAAAGGACCGATGGACAGGGTTCTTTTTACCATGGTTGTCCTTCTGATGACCTTTGGGACATTTATGGTTTTTTCCTCTTCCGCTCCCTATGCCATTCGCCGGCATGGCAATCCCTATTATTTTTTGAAAAGAGATCTGATCTGGTCGGCCATGGGACTATTCGTGATGGTTTTCGTCTCATTCATTGATTACCGAAAGTATAAAAAATATGCCAAGTTTTTCTATCTCTTTTCCATGCTCCTCTGCGTGCTTTGCTTTGTGCCCGTCATTTCCAAGCCGACAAACTATGCGCACCGGTGGATCGGAACAAAACAGATTACCATCATGCCTTCTGACCTCGTCAAAATCTCTTCGGTCCTTTACCTATCGTCTATCTTGACAAAGGATTCCATCCAAAAGAACGGGTCAGCGCTTATGTTTTTTAAGGTCATGTTCTTCGTTGCTCTAACGGTGATCCCCATTTATATTCAGCCGAATTTTTCAGCGGTCATCGTTATCGCCTTCACCCTGCTTTCTCTTTATTTTATCGGAGGAATGAGCCTAATCGCTTTGATCCCCATGCTCGCCGTTGTTGGAGGAGGACTGACGGTGGCCTTTTGGCCCAAAGAAGGCAATTATCGGCTGGATCGATTAAAAATTGTCTTTGATCCTTTAAAAGATGCCAAAAATAAGGGATGGCAGCTGATGCAATCTCTTTTTGCCGTTTCCACAGGCGGCCTTTTTGGCGTTGGATATGGGAAGAGCCGGCAAAAGTTTGACTATTTGGCGGATGAACCGCATAATGACTTTATTTTTTCAGTCATCAGCGAAGAACTGGGATTTATTGGCGCCAGCTTTTTTATCCTTTTTTATGCCTATATGATTTACCGATGTGTCAAAGCTTCTTCGCAGGCGCGTACGCCCTATGGCCGTTTGGTGGGCTATGGACTTTCCATCGTCCTGGCCTTCCAGGCCATGGTCAATATTGGCGTTTCGATTGGATTGGTTCCGCCTACGGGCATCACTCTTCCTTTTGTTAGTTATGGGGGATCCTCGTTGATCGCAATGTGTACCATCATGGGCATTATTTTAAATATTTCTCGTGACGAGAATTAGGAGGTTCGGCATGAATGATCATCAGTCAAAAATCAATCGAAAGCTTCCGCAAAGGGAAGCGCCGGATCAAGAAGGCCAGCTTTCCCCCTCCCGGACGAACATTTC
Organism: uncultured Tissierellia bacterium; assembly: GCA_902489375.1. Taxonomy (GTDB): domain Bacteria; phylum Bacillota; class Clostridia; order Tissierellales; family Peptoniphilaceae; genus CABTZP01. The sequence continues at coordinate 5,263 of CABTZP010000056.1, forward strand.
TTGGACCAAGGCGCCCGAAAATCCTGAGCCGAACAATTCTGAGCCCAAGACATCGAAAAACCGGCGAAGAAGAAAGGATAAAAAGAAAGGAAAAATTTCCAACCGGGCTGCCATAATTTTACTCATCGCGGTTTTTATCCTTTTGGCGGCCTTCATTTTTCTACGACATAAAGCCTTTAACGTAAAATATATTCGGGTAGAGGGCAATACGGTTCTTTCAGATGAAGAGCTGATTGATCAGCTTAACGACAGCAATCGAAACATTTTCCTCTACTCAAAAAATGAGATAAAAAAGACATTGCTTCAGCTGCCCGGGATCCGCTCGGTTCAGGTCCGAAAAGAGCTTCCGAATAAACTGGTGATCACGGTGGAAGAATCCTATATCCTCGCCGAAACGGATCAGGAACCGCCCCTTTTAATTGACAATGAAGGCAAGGTATTGGATAAAATACCCGATGGATTTTCCAGCCGGGTAAAGCCCTTGATGGTTTCTTTTCCCGATCGAAAACTGGAAAAGGGCTCGTCCTTTTCTACCGATCAAAGGGAATTGGACTTTTTAATCACCTTATCGCATTCGCTGATTTCGGATGAAGTAAAGAAAGTTGTCTTTAACAAAAGCAACAACATTGATATAATACTAAAAGATGTGAAAGTATACTTTGGTCCGCTGGATGATATCCTAGAAAAGATTTCTACGCTCACCGCCGTATATCATGAAGTGCAAAATAAGGGCGTGAACGCAAAGGAAATCATTTTGAATCAGGGGAAAAATCCTATTGTCGTAACGGACCAAGTCCCAACCGATCAAAAACCTTCTGAGGAAAATGCGGAACAGGGAAAAAGCCAGGAAGAGTCCTTGGACAGCAGCCAGACCGAAGGGGTTCAACGTCGGGAAGAACAGTAAAGAGCAAGACCATCTTTTCGCCATCAGACCAGCACAGGAAAATCATCCTGAATGAAATTTCATTACAGCGCTTTTGTATGGAAATAGATGCCAGCAGTCACCAGGCAAAAGAAAGAGGATCTTTCTTTTCCATCGTAGAGAAAATAAGGATACAGGGGGAACCATGAACAGGTCTATCGAATTTGAAGAATCAACAAACGGTTTAGCGAAGATTAAAGTCTTAGGGATTGGCGGCGGCGGAAATAACGCCTTAAATCGAATGAAGAACAATGGACTTCAGGGCGTAGAGTTTATTGCCATTAATACCGATAAACAAATTTTGGATGTTTTAAATTGTGATCAGGCCGTTCAAATTGGACAAAAACTAACCCGCGGCCTGGGATCCGGCGGAAATCCGGAAATTGGTTCCAAGGCAGCGGAAGAATCCAAATCAGAAATTGCGGACCTTTTGAAGGATACCGATATGGTCTTTATTACTTCCGGCATGGGCGGCGGCACCGGGACGGGCGCTTCCCCCATTGTCGCGGAGACCGCAAAATCCATGGGAATTCTCACGGTTGGCGTGGTTACCAAGCCTTTTGGCTTTGAAGGAAAAAAGAGGATGTCCCAGGCTGAAGAAGGGATCCGTCAGCTAAAGGACAAGGTAGATACCTTAATCGTTATCCCCAATGACCGTCTCCTTCAGATTGCTGAGCGTCGGACAACGGTTGTTGAAGCCTTTGAAATGGCTGATACCGTATTGATGAATGGTATTAAAGGCATTTCCGATTTGATTGCTGTTCCGAACCTGATTAATTTGGACTTTGCGGACGTTCAGTCGGTCATGAAAGATCAGGGGATCGCCCATATGGGTATCGGCATTGCCAGCGGGGAAAACCGTGCGGTGAACGCAGCAAAAGCCGCTGTCAAAAGTCCGCTCTTAGAGACATCGATTGATGGCGCAAAGGCTGTTTTGGTCAATGTTACGGCTTCTGACCTTGGTCTCTTTGAGGTCAATGAGGCCGCAGAACTCATCCGTGAGGCTGTGGATGATGATGCCAACATCATCTTTGGTGCTGGTTTGGATGATGGTCTGGAAGATGAGCTTCGTATTACCGTGATTGCAACAGGCTTTGATGAAGCGCAGCTGGAAAAGGAAAAATCAGATTCCCTGACGAAAATCAACTACCAGAAAAAGACAGAAAAAACGACAAAGAAGGAAGATGGTCTAGATATTCCGGATTTTCTAAGAAAGTATCGTTAAGATGAAATGCCCATACTGTTCTTTTCCGGACACCAAGGTCATTGATTCCCGGCCGACTTCGGATAATCGAGAAGTGCGCCGAAGAAGACTTTGTTTATCCTGCAAAAAGCGCTTTACCACTTACGAACGTTATGAAACGCAGACAACGGTGGTCGTGAAAAAAGACGACACCCGAGAACCTTTTATGCGGTCAAAAATTTTAAATGGGATGATTCGCGCAGCCGAAAAGCGTCCGATTTCCGTCGAGAGACTGGAAGAAGCGGCGGATGAAATTGAAACTGAGTTGAATCACCTCAATCAAAAAGAAGTTACCTCCGCCTATATCGGTGAATTGGTGATGGAACAGCTCAAGCGTCTCGATAAAGTTGCTTACGTGCGTTTTGCATCGGTTTACCGGGAGTTTGAAGACGTCGAAGGGTTTTATGATGAGCTTGATCAGCTCAAAGAGGAAGAATAAAGCGATCAATTCAAGTGAACGAAAGGAGAGCCTGGGCTCTCCTTTTTTTTAAATCAGTAAAAAGGAGTTTTCATTTTGAATCTTTTGGACCTGCAAAACGAAAGAAAACGAAAGAAAAATGCTCCTTTGGCAGACCGGATGAGACCGGAGAAGCTGGAGGATTTTTATGGACATCAAGAAATTTTGGGACCAGGAAAGCCCCTCTCTCGGCTGATCCAGGCTGATCGGATTCCTTCTATGATCTTCTTTGGTCCTCCGGGATCAGGAAAAACTTCGCTGGCTTATGTCATTGCGAAGACCAGCCGACAGTCCTTTCAAAAGCTTTCTGCGGTTTCCGCCGGGGTTAAGGAAGTTCGGGAAGTGGTTCAAAAGGCAAAAGATGCCCTTACCTATGAGAACCGTCCAACGATTCTTTTTATTGATGAAATTCACCGCTTTAATAAAGCTCAGCAAGACGCTCTTTTACCCTTTGTCGAAAACGGGACCCTGACCCTGATTGGGGCGACTACAGAAAATCCATTTTTTGAAGTGAATAAAGCGCTCCTTTCCCGCTGCCAGGTAGTTGAACTGAAATTGCTCGAAAAAGAGGCCCTGGAAAAGGTCCTCTTTCGTGCGCTCCATGATAGGGAAAAGGGCCTGGGCAAAGAAAAAATTACCCTGACTCCGGAAGGCCGGGAAATGCTCCTTGCGATCGCTGGAGGCGACGCAAGAATCCTTCTCAATACCCTGGAGATCGCTTTTCTTTCCACGCCGGAAAAAGAAGGTGAAACGATCCTCGATCGAAAGGATATCTCGGAAAGCGCCCAGAAAAAAATCATTTCTTATGATAAGGGGGCCGAGGAGCATTACAATACCATCTCCGCCTTTATTAAATCTGTTCGGGGGTCCGATCCTGATGCGGCGATCTATTATCTGGCGAGAATGCTTGCCGGAGCGGTGAAAAATCCCTTCTCCAACAGGTCTTTCTTGACCTCCGGGGGAACAATGTCAC
>CABTZP010000057.1 GCA_902489375.1 uncultured Tissierellia bacterium
CAGACGTGTGCTCTTCCGATCTCCTTTTGGACGCGCCATTTTTTTACGAAACGGAGTAATCCTCCATTGAAAAAAGACCTGGAGGATCCATAGCGGATCATAAATTGAGGATATGGCGTGAGAGAAATTATTATTGAAAAAAACGACAGCGGCCAACGATTGGATCGTTTTCTAAATAAGTATCTCCCGAAAGCGACAGGGTCCTTTCTTCAAAAAATGATCCGGACAAAAAAAATTAAATGCAACAAAAAAAGAGCTAAGGAAAATCAAATTTTAATGACCGGGGACCGGATCCAGATCTACCTTTATGAAGAAATTCTGCTTCCCCTAGAGAAAGAACCCCAGGTTAGAAAATCAAAAATTCCTCTTTCCATCGTCTATGAGGACGAAGATATTGCGGTAATTGATAAAGCGCCCGGTGTTCTTACCCATGCGGCGACGCCAAGAGACTACGGAAAAAATATTGTTGATGCCTTTGTTGATCTTCTGATTTCCAGGGGGACCTACAAGCCTCAGGGGGAACAGAGCTTTAGGCCGGCCTTGGCCAACCGCCTGGATTACGATACGGGGGGCCTTTTGATCGGACTGAAAAACCATCAATCGGCGATGAAAATTAATCAGGCCCTCACTGCTGGCAGCATCGAAAAATATTATCTCTGCTACTGTGAAGGAAGGATCGATGATGATTTGGTGATTGATGCCAGTCTTGAAAAGACGGGCAAAAGGATGAAGGTATCCGCCGTTGGAAAAAAGGCGATCACGCGAGTCCACCCCCTGTACTGGGGAAAGGACTATACATATGCGCAGCTTATGCTGGAAACCGGAAGATACCATCAGATTCGCGCCCACATGGCCTCCATTGGTCACCCCCTGATTGGAGATGAACGGTATGGACGGGGCAGGGGAAGCCTGGGAAAAACAGGAACTTTTCGAGGACAGCTTTTATTATCCTATGCGCTCTTTTTTAAAGAGATTGAAGACCTCCCCCAGCTAAAGGACCTATGGGTAGAGTCTTTTCAAAAAAAGACCTTTGAAGAAATTCGCGATCGCCTGAATGAAAATAGAAAGGGATAAACATGGCAAATAAGATTCTTTTAGTTGAAGATGAAGCGCCCATCCGCGCTTTTACAAGAATAAATCTGGAAAAGGAAGGCTATGATATCCTGGAAGCGGAAACAGGTGAGCGGGGAATTGAGATCGCCCGAGCCGAGCATCCGGCAATCGTTATTTTGGATTTGATGCTACCGGGAATGGATGGTTATGAAGTTTGTTCGATCCTCCGAGGAGAAATGCCGAATATTGGCATTATTATGCTGACCGCGAAAAGTCAGGAAGTTGATCGGATTTTAGGCCTGGAAAAAGGCACGGACGATTATATGGTCAAGCCTTTTAATCCTCACGAGCTTGTTTTACGCGTCAATTCCTTAAAGCGCAGACTTAACCTTCAAGACGAAAGGGAGCATGCCAGTGGAAAACTGCAGGAGGGCGTTTTTTTGCTTGACCGAAATGCCCGCGCTTTTTATAAAGATGGAAGGGAGATGGATCTCACCCCAACGGAGCTGGCCATTGTAAAATTATTTTTGCAAAATCCCGGAAAGGCGCTATCAAGGGAAGATATCCTCAATCAGGTCTGGGGAACGGAATACTGCGGAGAAACCAAGATTGTTGATGTGAATATTCGGCGAATCCGCGCAAAGATTGAAGATAATCCGGCAAAACCTCAATATCTTGAAACGGTCTGGGGGGTTGGATACCGTTGGAAGAAAAGTTAGAAAATCAAAAAGGGGAAAATAAAAAATCCGGGCTCCTTTTTTGGCAGAGCCCCCTGATTGACACAATCGCCTCTCGAATTATGGGCTTTTCCGTCTTTATTCTTTTGGCCCTGGCGCTTGTTTTTGAAATGTTTTATTATACCTCCATAAAAAGTTATTATTACGACATTGTAGCAGGAACCTTGACCAATCAAGCCTCTTACAATGCCGATCTCTATTTGACCTATCTTTCAAATGAAGATTTAAATCAGGTGGTTGTCGATAATAAAAATCAGTTTTATCGGTCCGACTCCTCTCAGGTCCAGATATTGAGTAATTCCGGAACGGTTTTATATGATTCCATCGGAACGGATCAGGTGGGAAAGCTGATTTCCACTGAAGATGTAAAAAAAGCCCAGGAAGGACAATCGGGCCTTTTTCGCGGAGAAGCAGCTTATACCACTGATGAGGTGATGAGCGTTTCCGTTCCCCTTCATTCTCAGAATGGCCAGGTGGGGATTCTTCGCTTAACCACCTCCTTAACGAAAACCAATGAGTTAATTGGTCAGAAATTTTCTCTTTCCGTCTATTTTGCCATCGGCACGATTATTGTCGGTCTGATCCTTTCCTTTTGGCTTAGCCGATCTATCACAAAGCCTGTTGAGCAGCTGACCCGGATCGCAAGAAAAATTGCAGATGGGCAGACAGATGTTATGGCGGATGAAACCGGAATTGGGGAGATCGGTGAGCTGGGTCGCGCGATGAATATCATGTCTGAAAATATCCGGCAAAAAGAACGAATTAAAAATGACTTTATTTCCTCTGTCTCTCATGAGTTACGAACGCCTTTAACTTCGATTAAGGGATGGGCATTGACCCTCCAATCCGAAGGAATGGGTCAGGATGTCCAAAAAGAGGGACTGAAAATCATCGAAAAAGAATCTGAACGGCTTAATTTTATGGTGGAAGATCTTTTGGATTTTTCTCGCTTTCTGTCCGGCCGTATTGATTTAAATAAAACGAAATTTGACCTGATCCCGGTTGCCAATAACCTGGTCGCTCAGCTTCGGCCAAGGATTCGGGATAAGCAGCTGGATGTCGTTTACCATTATAGTCAGCCGCAGATCGATATTGTGGCAGATGAAAACCGCGTGAAGCAAATGATGCTCAATATCCTGGATAATGCCATCAAGTTTACCCCTTCGCAGGGCACGATTTTTATTGAAATCACGCAAAAAAAGGACTGGGTTGATCTTTCGATCACCGATACTGGCATTGGCATATCAGAAAAAGAGATAGGCTTTGTTACTGAAAAATTTTGGAAAGGCTCATCCAGTCAATCTCATTCCGGCTTAGGGCTTTCCATCTGTGAAGAGATTGCGAAAGCGCATGGAGGTTCCTTAATGATTAAATCAACGGTAAATGTGGGAACAACCGTCACGATAGAACTTCCAGTAGAAAACGCCTAGGGGGAACAAAATGAAAAGAATGGTGAAAATTCTTGTCTTGATCCTTAGCTTTGTTTTTTTTCTCTCTTCCTGTGTGAGCCGAGAGAGGGAGAAAAGCCTGGATATTAATTCCTATATCCAACCGCCCAAAACGGCCAGCCAGGCGCTTGCCGGCGTGTGGAAACTGACGCAGGTCAAGGATCTTAAAGAAGGGCAAACGGACCTTCCTCGTTTTCAGATCGGCGATCAGCTCTACATTGATTCTCGTCTCGTTGCGATTGGTGATTATGCGACCCTTCATCCGAATTTTTCCAGCAAGTACGTTTCCCTATCCGCCTATCTTTCCTCTCATCTCTTGGCGCCGGGAAAGCTCCCGAGCAATCAGGAGAAGGTCTCGATCTATATGGTCCGAGATAAGGACCTTTTTTCAGTGGACCTCATTGCTGAAGATCGCGATCATATTATGTTCATCTATGAGACTCGGCTCTACAGCCTGGAAAGGGAATCGGATCAGGTTCCGGATGAGATGATCAAAAGGTACCAAGATTTTGCCAAGACGGAAGATCAGGAGGAGGTCGTTGAAAAAAAAGAAAAACCAACCTCCACCCTGATCGGCGTAAGGGAACAGAGAATGGGAGAAGATGGTTATCCGATCAATGATTATTCCACCTACCTTTTGTATGAGGATCCTAAAAACACCCGAGTTTATGTCTATAAATTAAATCGCTTGTTCTTTCCTGGCCCTGACAATGGCTATAAGATTTTGGACTATGTTCCCAAAGAAATTGATGCCGAAACGGGGATCCGAGAAGGCCAGTTCATTTACTATGACGCTGAAGATTTTGAAAAGAAAAGAACGATTGTTATGAAGGATAAGGAGGCAAGAGAGATTACTTTTCTTTCGCCCGAGTTTATTTCTTTTCGCATGACCGTTTTTACTGCAGACCGAGAAGTGCCAAAAAAATTTGAAATTCAAAGGATGAGTCAAATTAATGAAAAAAAAGCCCTTAATATCCAGGAGCTGGTCAAGGAATCTCCCGAACAAAGTGTTCAATCTCAGGTGCAGGAGAGACTCAATATTTTAGACCCCCAGGGAAAGTTCGATCCAAGAAGCGCCCCGGAAGACCTAACCAACATCGGAATTGTCCGTCAAGCAACAGAATGGACCTTTATTACGTCTCGGTATTGGAAGTCCGGGGATCAGTATCTTCCCGCCTATATTCCTCTTTCCCTAGTCTCGAAGGTAGAGTTTTTTAACAATTCAAAAGAGCCCTATTCCTGGTCGAGAATAAAAAACAAGTACTCACAGGCAGAAACGGCCAGTCAGTCTCCAAATGGAGATCGCCTGATTATTAAAACGGATAATGAAATTCATTATACAAAGCTCACTGGAGAGGAAATTGCAGAGAAGGCTTACCTGAGCATTCAGTTAAAGCCAGGGTCGGATATCATTATGATGGCTTATTTTTACGATGAAAAAGCCCAGCAGCTGGAAAAAGCCTTCCTCCGGCAAAGCCTTGCTCAGCCTCAGGTGATCTATCCGCACTAACTGGGAAGGAAAAGGGAGAAAAACTATTCTTCTTTTTTCACCATTTGCTTCATTGCGGAAAGGACCTGATCAGAAGAAAAGCCTCTTCGGATCATGGCCTGATAGACCCGCTGAAATTCCTTAGGATCTTTTAAATCCCTTCTTCCGTAAGATTTATTGAGGGTGAGGATGAGGTTTTCTTTTTCATTTTTTTCCGGAAGAAGGGATAAGGCTCCTTCAATCTCTTTCGCGTCAATGCCTTTTTCTCGGAGTTTTAGAAAAATTTTTCTCTTGCTCCAGCCGTGAAAAGAAGATTTTTCCTGGGCGTACTTTTGAGCGTAAAGCGAATCATCCAGGAATCCTTTGGTTAGCAGCCAATCCAGGGTATTATTGATTTCATTTTCCCAAAATTTTTCCCGCCAAAGCCGGTCCCGGACTTCTTTTACGGTGCGGGGACGATACAAGGCAAAATTTTTGCCAAGATCCATCGCCCGGTTTTTTCGGTCTTCTTCTTGAAGAAGAGAAAGCAGGTTATCGTTAACGGGATCGCCTATATGAAGACCGATTTTTAAATAGCATTCATAGGAGATGCAATATTGGCTATGGTCATCTCCTCGAAAAAGAAACCAGCCCTTTTTGTCATCATACTGAATTTGTTCAATGACCATGCCATCCTGCCTTTCCCTGTTTAAAAATATCCTTTTTTTCGCTCCCCGTCTGAACAGGTTCCTTTCCTGATTACGTCTTATGATACACTAATTAAGGAAAAAGACGATAGCAGGAAAGCTGGCCGGGGCAAAGCAGGAAAAGCCGGTCAGTTTAGAAAAATCAATCGATGCGGAAAGGAATCAAAATGGCAGAGTTAACCTACGAAATCGTGGAAGAGATTGGTGTCTTAAGTGAAGATTCCAGAGGATGGAGAAAAGAGCTAAACATCGTCAGCTGGAATAATAGAGAGCCAAAGTATGATCTTCGAACCTGGAATCCAGAGCATAAAAGAATGTCAAAGGGCATTACCTTTAATCAGGAGGAAGCGGAAAAACTTCGGGATCTTTTGATGGATGATTTGAACGGTCAAAATAATGCTTGAAATTGAAGTGAAACTCATCGGCCTGGATGAAGAAGCTTTTCTTGACCAGCTCCTTAAAAAAGGCGCTCGGTTTGACGTGCAAGAAGAGCAGACGAACATTCGCATTGATTCTTCAGCGCACCCCATCCCGGAAGACGCCTATCTGAGATTAAGGAAAATTCAGACTCAGGGAAAAAAGGATCAGCTGGAACTAACGTATAAAAAAAGCCTCGAGGCAGAGGGCGCGCGAACAAATGAGGAAACGACAAGTCTGGTCGAGGATGGAGAAGCGATTTTAAAAATCCTAGCCTGCCTGGGCTTTGATCAAAGGATTTCCGCTCAAAAAAGGCGAATTCGCTATCAATACCAGGATTACCGGGTGGAGTTCGACCGCTGGGATCCAAAGACCCTTTCTTATCCTTATGTCGAAGTCGAGGCGAAAAGCCTTGAGGCATTGAATCGTTTTTTGAAGGAATTTTCAATTCCTGAAGAAAAGGTATCGACCAAGTCTATCGCACAGCTCATTCGAGAAGAGCGGGCGAAAAAAGAGTCTTGAGGGCGCATTGATCACTGAAATTGACAGTTTTTAACACGATCGGTATAATTGCAAAAGCAGGAGGACTCTCCTGCTCTTTTTTCAAAAAATCATGGTTTTACGGTCAGGAAGGAAGAAAGAATGAAACGCGCGATATTAACTAAAGAAGGCTATGACGACCTCGTTAATGAACTCAATGTTTTGAAAACGGTGGAGCGTCCTCAAATTGCGGAAAGAATCAAAATTGCCCGAGGATTTGGGGATCTTTCCGAGAACGCGGAGTATGACGCGGCCAGAGAAGAACAGAAAAAATGTGAAGGTCGGATTGAAGAGATTGAAGAAATCTTAAAAAACAGCGATGTTTACCACGCGGGGAATGCGAAAGATCTTAGCGCCGTAGATCTCAATTCCAAAGTGACTCTTTTGGATATTGAATTTAACGAAGAGATGGTATTTACCCTGAAGGGCACGACCGAAGCAAATCCTAAAAAACAAATTATCTCCATTGAATCTCCCTTGGGGAAGGCTCTTCGTGGCAAACATGAAGAGGATGTGATTGATGTGGATGCGCCGGCAGGTAAAATTCAGTATAAAATTCTAAAAGTCATTAACTCTTAAGGGAAAAAAGATCGTTTTTTTTTTAGGAAGGAAAGGATCAATCTTTTTTTGGAGAAAGGGAAGAAGGCATAAGGAGAAGTCATGCAGAAACTAAGCGATAATGAAATGATTGAGCTGCGCAAGCAAAAGCTCAGTGCGTTAAAGGCGCAGGGGCAGGATCCCCATCAAATCACGAAATTTGAGGTCAGCGCCCATAATGATCAAATTGTTGAACATTTTGAGGAATATGAGGGAAAAGAAGTAACCGTCGCTGGCCGCATGATGGCAAAAAGAGGCCATGGAAAAATCTTTTTTATGGACCTTCAAGATGCCTTTGGAAAAATTCAATTGATTTCTCGCTTGAATACTACAAATCACTATGAAACTGTAAAGAGTTTGGATATTGGTGATATTGTTGGCGTCAAAGGTACGGTGATGCTGTCCGATCGGGGGGAAAAATCCATTTCCGTTACGGATATTGAGCTGTTAACGAAAAGCCTCCAGCTTCTTCCAGAAAAATATCATGGCTTAAAAGATATTGATCTTCGTTACCGGCAAAGGTACGTTGACCTCATAATGAATCCAGAGATTAAAGAAGTCTTCATGAAAAGAACGCGGATCCTTTCTTCCATCCGTGAATTTTTGGATAACCGTGGCTTTGTCGAAGTGGAAACCCCCATTTTAAATACGATCCAAGGCGGGGCAACCGCTCGTCCTTTTATCACCCATCATAATAGCCTGGATATTGACATGTATCTTCGCATTGCCAATGAGCTTTACTTAAAGCGGCTGATTGTCGGGGGCTTTGATCGGGTGTATGAAATGGGAAGAATGTTTCGAAATGAGGGCATGGATCCCAAGCATAATCCAGAATATACGGCAATCGAACTCTATCAGTCCTACACCGATTATGAGGGCATGATGGAGCTGACAGAAAATCTGCTTTCATCGGTCTCTCAGAAAGTCAATGGGACCATGAAAATCAATTATCAGGGCAAAGACATTGACCTGACGCCACCCTGGAAAAGGATGACCATGACCCAAGCCGTCTTGGAATATGGCAAAGTAGATTTTTCAACCATCCGTGACGATGAGGAGGCGAGAAAGCTGGCCGACGCTCATCATATCGAGTATAAGAAAACCGATGGCTGGGGAAAAATCCTTTCTCTTTTCTTTGATGAATACGCCGAGGATAAGCTGATCCAACCGACTTTCATCTATGAATATCCGGTGGAGATCAGTCCCCTGGCAAAAAGGTCTCCCCAAAATCCAGAGATGACGGAGCGCTTTGAGGCCTTTATCAATGGTTCAGAAATCGGCAATGCTTTTAGCGAATTAAACGATGCCGAGGATCAGCGAGAGCGCTTTGAACATGAAGTTGCCTTGCGGGAATCGGGCGATGCCGAAGCCGGGATGATGGATGAGGACTTTATCAATGCCCTGGAGATCGGCCTTCCACCCACAGGGGGACTGGGTCTTGGCATTGACCGGATTATCATGCTTTTAACCGACCAGCCCACCATCCGAGATGTTCTCCTTTTCCCAACCATGAAGCCCGTGGAAGCGGAAAGTGAATAAAATTAGGATTTTTTAAGTGTTTGATGCCATTTTTCATCTCTTTTGTATAGCAAAAAATTAAATTTTTTGCTATA
>CABTZP010000058.1 GCA_902489375.1 uncultured Tissierellia bacterium
AGGGTCGCGAGTTCGAATCTCGTCTGCCGCTTCCCTGCGGGTGTAGCTCAGTGGTAGAGCTCCAGCCTTCCAAGCTGGCTACGAGGGTTCGATTCCCTTCACCCGCTCTTCGAAGATGTGTGCCATTAGCTCAGCTGGATAGAGCGTCTGGCTACGGACCAGAAGGTCTGGGGTTCGAATCCTCAATGGCACGAATGAAAAACCGCTGGAAATAATATTTCCAGCGGTTTTACTTTTTTTGAGGAGTGCGAATGAACGGGTTTTGCACCCCACTTTTACCCAATTAAAGAAAGTTTCTTCTATTTATTTTTTACTAGAAAATATTTTCACTCAAGAGTCTCTATTGCATAATGGCCTTTTTGTCCATAGAAATTTTTAGGGCCTATGCTATAATCGAATTGTTTGTAAACAGGCATGAATCACTTTTTCCGTATTGATGGAAATTCATATAGAAATAATTGATTAGGAAGGATTCTTATGATTGATGTCATTGATCGTTTTGGCACCTATCTTTCAGATAATGTTGATAACCATCCAGAAAAAATTGATACCTTATTAACTGCGGCGTATAGGATTTATGGCCGTTTTTTAAAAACACAGATGGCTAAGGAAAAAATCATCGGAAACGATTTAAGCTCAAGCTTGTATGGCTTTTCTGAATCCTGTAAATGGATGATTCGAGGACTGGAAGATCCACAAAGTTCGGCTATGGTTAACCTGTTTTTTCCCTCTGAAATCCTTTTGGCTATGGATATTAATCCAATGTTTGTTGAGGGGATTTCCGGATTTATGAGGGCGACCAAGGCTGAAAGAGGCTTTATCGACTTTTTTGAAAGCGATGAGTATCCGAAAAGCCTTTGTTCCTATCATAAAATTGCCTTAGGGGCGGTTAGTTCTCAGGTGCTAAGCCCCATGCCTTTGGTGATGAATACGACCGCGTACTGTGACGCAAATCAGTTGACCTTTAAGGCCCTTTCGAAATATTGGAAAGTTCCGCATTTTCAGCTTGACGTTCCCCGTGGGGAATACCGGCCGGAGAAACTTCAATATGTCAAGGAACAAATCCAGGCCATGGTCCCCTTGATCGAAAAAACCTATGGGAAAAAGGTAGATTGGGACCGATTAAGAGAAGTGATTCACTTGGAAAATCAAACTTCTGCGCTGCAAAGAAAAGCCTACCAGCTAACCAAAACAAAATATTTTCCCAAAACGACCGGGGAAGAAATGAATCTGATATTCTTCTCTCATGTCCTAAAAGGATCGAAAACGGCTTACGAATACTATCAGTTGCTGGTCTCCGATCTTGAAGAAGCCCCTCTTCTGGAGGAGGCGCCCCATAAAAAAATTTTCTGGATCCATACCCTCCCTCAAGCGATTGAAGGAGTAAATGATCTTTTTGGGGAAGAAGGCCCCCTGCTTTTAACCTTCGCGGATATCAACCTTGACATGATTGATGACTTGGATGAAGAAGATCCCATCCTGGCCATGGCTCAAAGGGTCATCAACAATGTCTATCGACCGGGCATTGAAGCGCGAATTTTCAAGGGCTTAGAATATGCAAAGGATCTTGATGTTGATGGGGTCATTTATTTTAACCACTGGGGATGCAAGCTGACTTTGGGCGGAAGTCAGCTTGCGAAAGAAACCTATGATCAAGCTGGCATCCCGACCCTCATTTTAGAAGGAGATGGGGCCGACCCTAAAAATTCCAATCAAGGGCAGATGCTTACTCGCTTGGAAGCCTTCGCAGAAATGCTGGAGGACCGAAAATGAATTATCTTTGTAAATATGCGCCTGTGGAGCTTTTTCAGAGCTTTGGGGAAGAAGTTTCTTATAAAAATCCTTCCATTCGCTTTATCGAAGAAGAAAAGGTTTCTTTGCATCGAAATGTCTGCGGCTTTTGCCGGGCCTTGGATCAGGTTTACGCGCAAGGAAATCAGGAGGATTTAATTCTTACGAGCTGCTGTAATTCCATCGATGCCTTAAATACCACGCTAAAAGAGCGGGGGGTGAAAACCTGGATGGTCCCCATTCCCTTCCAGCAGGAAGATTGCCATATTCAGGGGTATGCAAAGGTGTTAAAAAATCTGGCGAAAACGCTGGAAAAGGAAAAAAATCAGCCTTTTGACCCTCAGGCCTTTCGAAACGCTTTTCCCTTGAGGGAGGAAAAAGAACCGGTTCCTTATCTCGCGCTTTTGGGGTCAAGACTTCCTCAAGGGCTCCTTGATTATATGTCTAGCCGCAGTCAGCTCCCCATCAAAAATTATACCTGCACCAGTGATCGGAATTTAGGCCAGCCCCCGGAGACAGACGATTTTGATGGGCTGATGAACTGGTATGCGCAGGCTCTTCTCCGTCAGCGCTCCTGCATGAGAATGGCTGATAACACGGACCATCGCCATCTCTTTAACGATCCTTTTTTGAGGGGCGGGATTTTTTGCACGGTTTCTTTCTGTGATTTTTATGCCTTTGAATATGCTTATTTTAAAAACCATACGACGCTTCCCGTCGTCAAAATCGAAACGGATTATACAGATCAGGAATCAGGCCAGATCGAAACTCGGCTGGAAGCTTTTTTTGAGACGATCAAAGGGCTAGGATATGCTCAAAAGATTAATCCATCTTCAGCGAAAGAAGGCCCTGATTCTAAAAATTTGGAAAGGATCCACTTTATGAATTCAGCTCATTCCAATGCCTCAGTGGGTTATGACAGGGACCATTATTTTGCTGGCATTGATTCTGGATCGACGTCAACCAATTGTGTAATTATTAAAGGAGATCAGCTCGTTGCTTCCGGTTCTCGTCTTACCGGAGTGGATGTTCAAAAATCAGCCGATCTCATCCTAACGCAGTGTATAAACGAAGCAAATCTAAAAAAAGAAGACATTCTTTCCATTACAACAACCGGCTATGGCAGAAATCGAATTGATTTAAAAGATAATGATGTCACAGAAATTTCCTGTCATGCGGCCGGAGCTCATTTTTTGAATCCAAAAGTTCATACGGTCATTGATATTGGAGGTCAAGATTCCAAAGTTATTCATCTGGATGATCAAGGCCGGGTGATCAATTTTGCCATGAATGATAAATGTGCGGCCGGGACGGGAAAATTTTTAGAGTTGATGGCCATGACCCTGGGTATGACCGTAGAAGAGATGAGTAAAAAGGGATTGGAATACAAACGAGAGATTAAAATCTCCAGTATGTGTTCGGTTTTCGCTCAGTCTGAAGTCGTTTCCCTGATTGCTGATGGCTATGATGTTGCTGATATTATCCACGGTCTTAATGTTTCTGTCGCCAACAAAGTTTTAGCCCTGGGCGGAAGGCGGGGGATGGAAGAAGAATTTATGATGACCGGTGGCGTTGCCAGGAATCAGGGCGTTCGTGAAGTCATTGAAAAAAAAGTGGGCAGGAAGCTAACCATCCATGAAAATCCTGACATTTGTGGGGCTATCGGAGCGGCCCTCTATGCCCGTGGAGGAATATAGTTCAAATTGCTCATTCGATCGATCCGATCAATCTCACCTGATAAAAGAGGTGAGATTTTTTTCTTTTGCCGTTTTTTTCTGTCCATCGAAAGGGACGAATTAGTGTATACTGGATACAAACTTTGAAAGGATGGATTTTGTTTTGCTGGACCGTGTGGAAGATCTTGAAGAAAATTTAGAATATCAGTTCCTCTTTGAGAATGACCCGGAATCGATCCACCTTATTCTTTCCATGATCGATCTAGACCATCCGAAGACGAATCTTCACCCCAAATATTTGCTGATGAAGAACATTAGTCGGTCCTTAAACCGGGCTTTGCGGAGCAGGAAAGATAGGGCCTTTATTATTCGTGCCATCCGGCAGATGATTAATGATGATGTCCACCGCTTTGAGCTGGCCATTGTCTTAAAAGCCTACCCGCTGAATTCAGAATTCTCCTCCTGGATCGATCATCTTGAGCGAATCGCTCTGGAGAATTTTTCACCGAAAGAGCTTGAAAAAATGCAGTTTCTCTATCAGGACGCCAAGGCGGGAAAAGCCATGGCCGTTAAGAGTAAGCTCTATCATTGGCTGAGCTGGAGAACGGATTCCTATCATGACCTCCATCGGCTTTCCAATCTCTTTTGTTCGAAGGTGATCAAAAAGAAAATCTACTTGGTTAATGACCATCTCGACCGTCAAATCGTATTGGATTTTGATAACTTAAATCGACTAAAAGATGAAGAATCTTCGCTCACCATCAAAGATTTGAATTTCATCTACCGAAAGATTCGCCAATATATGTCTTCAAATGTTGTTCGCATTTACAAGGATTGTATCTGGGAAGCGATCAATGAAGCCGTCCTGGAAAGGTACCAGTGATGATCATCCTTGGAATAGATCCAGGCATTGCCCTAGTTGGCTATGGATTGATTGACTTTGATGGAAATCATCTTCGCTGTCTCGAGTACGGATGCATCTCGACACCGGCAGGAATGCCGCTTCCTGACCGTCTTTTGATTATTGCTCAGGAAATGGATCAAATTATTAACCAGTTTAGACCCGACGAGGTTTCCTTTGAGGAGCTTTTTTTCTATCAGAATAAAAAAACGGCTATGATGGTGGCTCAGGCCAGGGGCGTCGAGATCTATTGTGCAAAGAAAGAAAATCTTCCCCTCTATGAGTACACGCCCCTGCAAATAAAACAGGCCATTACAGGTTATGGAAGAGCCAATAAAATTCAAATTCAACAGTCCATTCAAAAGCTCTTACACCTTACCGAACTTCCGAACCCGGATGATGCCGCAGATGGGCTGGCCGCCGCGATTTGCCATGGCTTTGCTCAGCGTTTTAAAGAAGAATATCGAATGGAGTAGTCATGATTGATTATCTTATCGGTCAGGTTTCCCGAATCGATGAAGAAGGAATCATCATCGAACAATCGGGTATAGGTTATCGGATTGCGGCATCCCTTCAATCGATGTCGCATTTTCATGTCGGAGAAACCTGTAAAATCTACACGGCTTTGCTGGTTCGTGAGGATGCCCTGCAGCTTTATGGTTTTTATAGCCTCAGAGAAAGAGAACTCTTTGGCCTCTTGACAAAGGTTTCGGCTGTCGGCCCAAAATCAGCCATGGCCATCTTATCGGCCTTAGATGAAAATGAACTGATTTCATCGATTTTAAATCATGATATTAACGCCCTAACGAAGGCCCCTGGGATCGGCAAAAAAACCGCTTCCCGCATCATCCTTGAACTCGTCGATCCCCTGAAAAAGATTGGTTTTTTGCCTATGCCGGAGGGAGAAAAACCAAAAGAGCCAGCGCTTTCTGAACAATATGAGATTGCCCTGGAAGCCCTGATCAATCTGGGCTATGGAAGATCTGAAGCAAAAGAAGCGCTTCAGACCTTAGAAGAGGGGTTAAGCCTGGAGCAGGCCGTTCGGCTGGCCTTGCAGAATTTATCCTGAAAGGAGGGGACATGGAAGGGCAACATCGGATTATAGGCCCGGGAATTCAACAGGAAGATTCTTTTTTTGAAACAGGCCTTCGGCCTCGATGGCTGGATGAGTATATCGGCCAGGAAAAGACCAAAAATGAGTTAAAAATATACATTGATGCGGCGAAAAATCGACATGAGCCTTTGGATCATGTCCTTCTTTCCGGCCCCCCAGGACTGGGCAAGACCACCCTGGCTGCTATTATCTCGAATGAGATGGGTTCGAATATCAAGATTACCTCCGGACCGGCGATGATGAGGCAGGGCGATCTCGCGAGCCTTTTAACCAATCTCAAAGCAGGAGATATTCTTTTTATCGATGAAATCCACAGGGTTAATCGCAATGTTGAGGAGGTCCTTTACCCGGCAATGGAGGATTTTGCCCTGGACCTGATGGTTGGAAAAGGAACTTCCGCGCAGAGTCTTCGATTAGATCTTGCCCCCTTCACTTTGATTGGCGCAACCACGAGAAAGGGAATGCTTTCTTCTCCGCTGCGCGATCGATTTGGGGTTTTAATTAACTTTCAAATGTATCAAACGGAAGAACTTGCGGAAATTGTCCGCCGATCAGCCCAGATTTTAGCTGTCCCTTTAGACAATCAAGCCGCGGAAGAAATTGGAAGAAGGTCTCGGGGAACCCCTCGAGTAGCCAACCGTCTTTTGCGCAGAATTCGGGATTACGCTCAGGTCAAAGCTGACGGGAAGATCACCCTTGATATTGCCAGAAAAGCCCTTGAAATGCTGGAAGTGGATGAACTGGGCCTGGATAAGAACGATCGAAGAATCATTTTGATCATGGCAGAACAGTTTCAGGGAGGACCTGTAGGGCTTGATACGATCGCGGCTTCCTCCGGAGAAGAGAGTGGGACGATTGAAGAGGTTGTGGAACCCTATCTTTTGCAAATTGGCTTTATTTCCAGAACGGCTCGGGGGAGGAAACTGACTCGTAAGGCCTATGAGCACTTTGGCCTCCCGTTTCCAAGCGAGGAAAAGGAATGATGATTTCATTTTTGGGAAGGAATAATTTTGAAAACCAGTGATTTTGATTATCCATTAGATGAAGATTTGATTGCGCAGCACCCTGCCGACAAAAGAGAAAACTGTCGGCTGATGGTGATGGATAAAAAAAGCGGAAGAATTTCACACGATTACTTTTACAACCTTTTGAATTACCTGGACAAGGGCGATACCCTGATCATGAATGATACAAAGGTCATCCCTGCCCGTCTTTACGGACATCGGCCCGGTAAAGACGAATCCATTGAAGTCCTGCTTCTTCGAAATACGGATCAGGACATATGGGAGACGCTGGTTAAGCCTGGGAAAAAGATGAAGGCGGGCCAGGAAATTCTTTTTGGGGACGGAGAGCTTTCCGGGAAAGTCCTCGATATTATTGAAGAGGGGCAAAGGCGTATCCATTTCCAGTATGACGGGATCTGGGAAGAAGTCCTGGACCGTTTGGGCAATATGCCCCTTCCTCCCTATATCACTGAAAAGCTTAAAGATCCTTCGGACTATCAGACCGTTTATGCCCGGGTGCGGGGATCGGCGGCTGCGCCAACAGCAGGTTTGCATTTTTCTAAAAACCTTTTAGAAGAACTCAAAAATGCCGGAATTAACCTAGGATTTTTAACCCTTCATGTTGGTCTGGGAACCTTTCGGCCGGTAAAGGAAGAAAATATTGAAGATCACGAAATGCACGCCGAGTTCTATGTGATGAGTGATGAAACCGCCAGGCTCATCAATCAAACCAAGAAGGAGGGTCACCGTGTGATTGCCGTAGGGACAACGGTAACCAGAACCTTGGAGAGCATTGTCAAAAAGAACCGTCAGATCGTTGGAGATAGCGGATGGACTCAGATATTTATTTATCCGGGGTATCAATATGAAGCCATTGACGGGATCATTACGAATTTTCACCTTCCCCAGTCAACGCTCATTATGATGATCTCAGCCTTTGCGGGAAAAGATCACGTTTTAAATGCCTATCAGCTTGCTGTAAGGGAAAGATACCGGTTTTTTAGTTTTGGTGATGCCATGCTGATTATGGATCGAAAAGATCCGGCTCTGGCCAAGGCCGTGGATCCTCAAAATATCAGCAAAGAAGAGGGGAAAAAAGACCAATGAGACCCGTTACCTTTGAATTGCTTCACGTCTCAAAAGATTGCGGAGCCCGGGCGGGGATACTTCATACGCCCCATGGGGATATCGAAACGCCGGTTTTTATGCCTGTAGGGACCCAGGCCACGGTCAAAACGACGACTCCGGAAGAACTCAAGGCCATAGGAACGCAAATTATCTTAGGAAACACCTATCATCTGTATCTGCGCCCCGGAACCGAAATCATAAAAAAAGCGGGGGGCCTGCATTCTTTTATGCATTGGGATAGGCCGATCCTTACGGATTCCGGCGGTTTTCAGGTCTTTAGTCTGGCTGAGGAAAAGGACATCAAGGAAGAAGGAGTAACGTTTACGGCCCATATTGATGGCTCAAGGCATTTGATCAGCCCAGAAAAATCCATAGAAATTCAGACTGCCCTGGGCTCCGATATTATGATGGCCTTTGATGAATGCGTTAAATACGGAGCCTCATACGAATATACCAAGCAGTCTATGGAAAGGACCCTCCGCTGGCTGGGCCGCTGCAAGGCCGCTCAAAGCCGGGATGATCAGTCCCTTTTTGGTATTGTTCAGGGAGGTTTTTATGAAGACCTTAGAAAAATCTCCGCCCTGGAAACGAGGACATTCGATCTTGATGGTTATGCCGTTGGCGGAATTTCGGTAGGGGAGCCGGCAGATGAATTTATTCGAATGCTCAGATTTACCGCCCCTTTGCTCCCGGAAGACCGGCCGAGATATAACATGGGTATTGGGACGCCGGACTACCTTTTTGAATCCGTAGAAGCCGGCATTGACATGGCCGATTGCGTTTTGCCAACAAGGGTCGCCCGAAATGGAATGGCCCTGACCCATCGAGGAAAAGTG
>CABTZP010000059.1 GCA_902489375.1 uncultured Tissierellia bacterium
AGGGAATCCCTAAGTGATCGTAGGACCGTTTCGTGGCCATGCGTCCTCGGGGCGTTCGCTGAATAAAATTAATCTGCAACAAGTAGGGCTCGTAGACGTCTTCGATGGTGATGCGCTCTTCACCGGTTTTTGTATCGACAACGGTCGCAGCAAACTGAGGCTGCATCACGCCGATCTCATCCACTTTGTAGTTGTTTGAATTAAAAACGAGAGATCCATCTTCCCGAATGCGGAAAAGCTCTTCTTTATTGTTTTTAAAGAAGTCTCCGGTGATGACGGCCTCGCCCCCTTTATAAAGCTTCAGGAACTTTTCTGGAATAGGGATCGAACCTACCTGATGAGTACGAAGGACCTCCTTGTCATCCAGGGTATAGTAATTAGACAGCTCCAAATAACCCGGATAGGCACGGACTCGGCCCCGGTGGATGGATAAGCTGCCATCGGGACGAATCTCAAATTGTTCTTTGGGAAGGACCACCTGATTGTTTTCATCAACTAGGTTTTCCTTTTTGTAATAGATGATTTCATTTACTTCATTGATCATGTTTTTGTTTTTATCAAACTGAAGATCAAGCTGTAAGGGGCGGGTCACGCCGGTTTCCGTTTCGGTAAAGCTCTTTACCACCGATGAAGCCGACTCCTGAAGCCTCTGCTGAAGGTCCATGTCTAAAGTGGTCGTGATGGTTAGTCCGCCATAGAGAATGAGATTGTGGGCTTCCTTATCGGTGATCCCCATGGTGTCAACTAAAATTTCCGCGGCCTGATCTTTGATCAGGTCCGTGATATAAGTTGAGACGTTCTCTGCCTGTTTTGCCGGTGGTTTAATGGAGGCCGCAACGTCTGTTGCGATGGCATCTTCATACTCCTTAGCTGAAATATAGCCATTATTGTACATTTCTTTGAGGACCCACTTGGCCCTTTTGTAAGCCGGAGCGTTATACACACAGATGTAGCGCTCCCCATTAATAAAGGTTTCCCCTAAAATCCTTTCATCCGTGACATGGGAGGGCCGATAGGTGGAATAAAGAGAGTAATAGGAGGGAGCTGGTACAATACTGGCAATGGCAGCACATTCCGGAAGGGTAAGATCTTCCACATTTTTAGAGAAATAAATTTGCGACGCCGCCTGAACGCCGTAGGCATTTTGCCCAAAAAAGATCCGGTTTAAATACCCCTCCATGATCTTCTTTTTTGCGGCGGTTTTGCCCAGCTGTTCCGTTAAAAGAGATTCCATCTGACGGGATAAATACATCTCCTGAATTTTTCTTTCCCAGCTGACGTTATAGTTTAAAAAAACATTGCGGGCAAGCTGCATGGTGATTGTGGAGGCCCCTCGAAGATCACCGGATTGGGCATAATCTCTCATGGTTGCCAAAATACCAATGGGGTCAATGCCGCCATGATCCCAGAATCGTTTATCTTCCGCACTGATAAAGGCATGAATCAAATCTTCCGGGATCTGCTCATACGGAACGATTTTCCGATATTCCGCCGTCTCAATTCTTTGCACTAACTGGCCATTTTGATCGACAATAATCGAATTTTCCTTGAGGTCGCTAAGAAGTTGGCGGGTGTCAATTTTTGGCGCATCCGCGGCGATCTTGATCATCGAACCGGCCATGTAACCGAAGATAATCGCCAGGAAAATTAACAAGGATAAAATCAGAACGGCGAAGATTTTTCCGATGGTTTTAAAGAATCTGCTCACAATGATCCTCCAATAATTTCTTTCCTTTACAATATTGAATGATACCATAATGGAAAGTTCGGTGAAAGCAGAGGTCTATTCATTTATCTTAAAGAAAGGGAGAGAAATGGACCGGGAGAAAGTTGTTCTTGTTTTTTGTTATCCCAAAAATCAATCGGGAAAAAGAAAAGCGAGGGAAAGAGAATTAAAAACGCTTGTGCAGTCTGCGGGCGGAATGGTGGAAGCGACGGTCTTTCAGGAAGTGGAGGCTATGGACCCTTCAACATTGATCGGCTCTGGAAAGGTAAAGGAAATCGCTTCTTTAGTCCAGGCCAATGGTTGGGATACCGTGATCTTTGAACAATCCTTAACCGGTTCCCAGCGAAAAAATCTTCAGGATCAAATTGACGCGAAAGTCATTGACCGGGTGGATCTTTTATTGGACATCTTTGCCGATCGGGCGAGAACGAGAAAAGCAAAATTAGATATTCACCTCGCTCAACTGGAATATCGGCTTCCCCGCCTTCGTGGCTATGGAGAAGACCTTTCTCGGACAGGCGGAGGTATTGGAACCCGGGGACCGGGAGAACAAAAACTGGAAACCGACCGCAGAGAAATCGTTAGGCAGATGAAATCCATCCGTCATCAGCGAAAAAAGATTTCCGGAAAAGAAAAAGTCATCGCCGAAAAAAGAAGACGATCCGAAATTTGCCTCATTGCCCTTGCCGGTTATACGAATGTTGGAAAATCAACGATTTTAAATGGGCTGATCAGGGATTATGGAAAAGAGGGAAAGGAAGTTTATGCTGACGATCGGCTTTTTGCAACCCTGGATATTCATATGCGAAGGATCCAAAAAGAAGGGGAGCCACCACTCATTTTGGCGGATACCATTGGTTTTATTCACCAGCTTCCGGAAAAGCTAGAAAGGGCCTTTGAGTCAACCCTCGAAGAAATTGGCGCGGCTGATCGCATTGCCCTCATCGCCGATGCTTCGAATCCTGACTATGATGAGGAAATCAAAGTCGTTCACGAAATGATCAAAGAAAAGGCCAAAGGGATCCCGATTTTGTATGTGATGAATAAGTGGGACTTGGCTCAGGTACACCTGAACACTCCCCCGGAAGAAACTTTATGCATCAATGCCCATGATCCTAACGATCGCGAGCGTCTATATGAGCGTCTTTTGCGAGACGCCTATGGAAAAAAAGAGCGCTGCGACCTTCTTATTCCCTATGATCAATTGGGAACCGCCCAAAAAGCAAGGGACTTCTCCCAAATTTTAAATGAAGAGGGATATCCGGAAGGGATGGTTTGGACCCTGGACATTCGTCCAAAAGCCCTTGCGATCTTTTTACGCCACCACCCCCAGATCAAAACGCGATAAGGAGGATCCATGAAGGAAAAAAGGCCCTACTATTCAATAGACAAGCTTTCCCAGTCAAAAGAGAAGATTAAAAAATCAGAATTTGTCGGCCGGGCCTTTCCCATTGAAAACGCAGATCAGGCCGAAAAAATCTTAAGTGAACTTCGCATCGCGGAGAAAGAAGCTAGCCATCATCCTTTTGCTTTGATCAGTGGACTTTCTTCAGCGGAAAAGAGATTTTCTGATGATGGAGAGCCTCAGGGGACCGCAGGAAAACCCATCTTGGATCTGATTGAACAGAGAGAGCTTACTCAGGTTCTTGTCGTCGTCAGTCGGTACTTTGGGGGAATCAAATTAGGGGCGCCAGGCCTTTTAAGAGCTTACCGATCTTCAGCGAAACAGGCCTTGGACAAAGCTGGACGGGCTTTATTTATCCCGGCCCAGGTTATTCATCTTTCCATCCCTTATGATTTTTTAGGAAAAATCGATTATTACCTTCGGGAGCAGGGGATTGATGAAGGATCCAGAAGTTTTTCGGATAAAGTATCCCTCTCTTTGATTCTCGCTGAACCTAGCCAGGCGAGAATCAAAGAGGATATAATGGAAATGACATCAGGTCAATTATCCTGGGAAAAAGGTCAGGGAACCTGGGTAAAAAAAATCCTGGACGAAGCCTGGGAAAAGCAAATATAATGTTTTTTCTGGAAGAGATCAAAGGGGAATTCCCTTTTTTGTTTTTTGGAAGAAAGGGCGAAGGACGAAGAGATTTGATCAACCTCGTTCGTTTGAAGGGAAAAGAGAGGAAAAAATGTCAGGACATAATAAGTGGAGCAAGGTAAAAAATGTAAAGGGCAAGGAAGATGCCAAGAAAGCCAAAATTTTTACCAAAATGAGCCGATATATCATGGTCGCCGTTCGATCCGGCGGGCCAGACCCGGAATACAACGCATCTTTAAAGATGGCCATCGAAAGAGCCAAAGCCGAAAATATGCCGAATGAAAATATTAAAAGAGCAATTAAAAAAGGACTCGGTGGGGCAGATGGTCAAAATTTTGAAAATATTGTCTATGAGGGTTATGGCCCGGGAGGAGTTGCAGTCGTGGTGGAGTGCCTAACGGACAATAAAAATCGGACGGCCTCCAATGTTCGCTATGCTTTTGACCGTTATGGCGGAAACTTAGGTACTTCGGGATCCGTTACCTTCCAATTTGACCATAAAGGCATTTTAGTGACCGAGAAAGAGGGAAAAGATGCCGATCAAATCCTTTTGGATGCTTTAGACGCCGGGGCAGAGGATGTTCAAGATGGTGAAGATGTTTTTATCATTAGCTCCGCCCCCTCGGATTATGAGAAAGTACACGATATTTTGAAAGAACAGGGCTACGTCTTTACCACGGCTCAGATCGGGTATTTGCCGAAAAACACCGTAAAGCTAGAAACGGAAGAGCAGAAGCAAAATGTGGAAGACCTGCTTGATACCCTGGAAGACGACGACGATGTCCAGGAAGTCTATTCCAACTGGGAGGATTAGAAAACGAGAGGCTTAGCAATTGGACTGGCATTCAAGAGACTAATGAAGGCTCGCGTTTTGAGCGGATCTTGAAAAGCAGGAAGGATAGGGAATGCAGTATCAGGGAAATGGAGTTGCTTTTCAGCTTTTTGGCATTGAAGTGCGCTGGTATGCCATTTTTATTGTCACGGGAATGACCCTGGCCCTTCGCCTTGTTGA
This sequence comes from uncultured Tissierellia bacterium, assembly GCA_902489375.1. Classification (GTDB taxonomy): domain Bacteria; phylum Bacillota; class Clostridia; order Tissierellales; family Peptoniphilaceae; genus CABTZP01. The sequence goes on from CABTZP010000059.1 coordinate 4,783, forward strand.
ACGGGAGATGGAAAGTCGGGGCATAGACGGGCAGAGTATTTATGATCTGGCCATATGGATGATCCCCATTGGCGTCGCCGGGGCAAGGATTTGGTACGTCCTGTTTGAAGCGGATCGTTTTCACAGTCTTTGGGACGTGATCAATATTCGTTCGGGTGGTTTGGCAATTCAAGGCGGAATCATGGCTGCCTTACTGACCTGCTGGATCTTTGCGAAAAAAAAGGACTTTTCTTTCCTCCGGCTCACGGATTTGCTTTTTCCCTATGTTGCCCTTGCGCAGGCCATTGGCCGATGGGGAAATTTCACCAACAATGAGGCTCATGGCGGTCCCACAAGCCTTCCATGGGGCGTTAGGATTGATGGGGTTTCTTATCATCCGACCTTTCTCTATGAATCCATTGGAGATTTGCTTATCTTTCTTTTCCTCTATTGGTATGGCAGAAAAAAAAGAAAAGTAGACGGACAAAGCAGCTGCTGGTATCTGATCACCTACGGGCTGCTCCGCTTCTTTATTGAAGGATTGCGAACAGATTCTTTGATGTGGGGGCCTTGTCGGGTAGCGCAGCTTTTGTCCTTATTAGGAGGGCTGATTGGCCTTGTCGGCTTGATTGTTCTTTCCCGAAAAAGTCCGAATGCCCAGCTTCCAGGAAAATTTCCAGAAAAGACCAAATGATCATCCGTTCATCGGAAACGAAGAAAACTTTTTCGGGCGGGACAGGAAAAAAAGCCCTCAATAATTAAAATTCAAGAATTTGCTCGATTTCTCGCAGAGGTAGAAAGCAGACTGAGAGCTTTATTGGACGAATGATGAAGAATAGGAAACGACCGTCAAGAAAAACGCTTGATGGTCGTTTCTTTTATTTTATACGGTACAAGGCCTTTTAGGCCAGCTCTCTTTTTTGGGGACCAGGAGAAAAATATTTTTTAATTTTGGAATTTTGACCTTGAATATGGAGGCATTTTCTCTTAAAATGGTATGCAGATGGAGAAAAGTGGTAAAAAGTGGAAAGAAGTGGGATATGTTTATCGGCGAATTCAACCATACTGTGGATATGAAAGGGCGAGTCAGCCTGCCCGCGCGTTTTCGCGATGAGCTTTCCAGTAATTTCTATATCACCAAAGGAATGGAAGGCTGCCTTTTCATCTATGACGAAAGAGAATGGACCGCAATGGATGAAAAGATCAAAAAACTCCGTCTCACCTCTAAAGCCGCCCGAAATTTCTCCCGTCAGTTTTACGGACAAGCTGATCAAGTCTCCTGTGATCGTCAGGGGAGGTTCCTCATTCCCCCAACATTAAGGACTTACGCGGGAATCCAAAAAGAAGTGGTGATTCTTGGCGTTTCCAACCGAATTGAAGTCTGGGCAAAGGACCAGTGGGAGACCTATAACGAGCAGGAATCCATGGATTTTGATGAGCTGACCGACAAGCTGGATGATTTAGACGTGGACCTTTAAGGAGGACAAGGTGGAATATCATATTCCTGTTCTTCTGAAGGAAACCATAGAGGGCTTGGATATTCACCCGGATGGAACCTATGTCGACTGTACTGTAGGCGGTGGGGGCCATACCAAAGAAATCCTAAAAAGATTGGACAAAGGAAAGGTCATTGCGATCGACCAAGATGCCGAAGCATTAGACGCCGCAAAGGTGAATCTGGCCCCCTGGACCGACCGAGTACTCTTTGTTCATGAGAATTATCAACATCTCAATGCCATCTTAACTGAGCGGGGCATTGACCAGGTTCAGGGGATTCTGATGGATCTGGGGGTTTCCTCTCACCAACTGGACGAAGGAAGGCGTGGCTTTTCCTTCCATCAATCCGCACCTTTGGATATGCGAATGGATCAGGAAGCTGAAATTCCTACCGCGAAAGAGATCGTCAACAGCTACAGTGAAGAAGACCTTACCCGTATCTTTTATGACTATGGCGAAGAACGTTGGGCTAAGCGCATTGCAGAGTTTATTGTGGAGGCTCGAAGCAAAGAGAAAATTGAACGTACTGATCAGCTGGTTAACATCATAAAAGCTTCAATCCCTAAAAAAGCGAGACAAAATCAACACCCAGCGAGAAAAGTCTTTCAAGCTCTTCGCATTGAAGTCAACCACGAGCTGCAAGTTTTAGAGCAAACGCTTCAGAGCGCAGTGGATCATCTCGCACCGCGGGGGCGGATTTGCGTGATTACTTTCCACTCTCTTGAAGACCGAATTGTGAAAGACCAATTCAAAAAGATGGCCACAGATTGTCTTTGTCCGCCGGAGCTTCCGGTGTGCGTCTGCGGTCATCGAAAGGAAATCAAACTGGTAAACCGTAGACCGATCTCAGCCGGTGCGGAGGAGGGGATGAAAAATCCCCGAGCCAGATCAGCGAAGCTGAGAATCGCCGAAAAATTGGAGGGGTAAAATGGGACAGGCCGCAAGAAAGTACCAGGAACAATGGGCTCCTGGCCGGCATAAGCTAGAGGTTATTGAAACCAGGCCCGGACCGCAGGGTCAAAGGAATAGAAAAGCGATTGGTCAAAAACAAAACAGAGGCGAAAGTCAAAAAAAGACCAAATCCGTCTTTCAATTGGGGATGAAAGCTAAGGGGTTTTTAATCAGCGCAGCTATTCTGACCTTTAGTCTCCTTCTGGCAAACCTCATGTATTATAACGAATTATCCATTGCCCACCGTGAGCTGGTCACCACAAAAAGTGAAATCCAGTCCATGAAAGCCGATTATGATTATATCCAAATGAAGATCGCCCCTTATCTTGAATCTGACCGGATAGAATCCATTGCGAAAAATCGCCTGCATATGTCCCGCCCCGATGAAGGTCAAATGATGAAGGTCACCGTCGATCCCTCCAAGACAATGAAAAAATCGACAACCTTTAAAAAAGTGGCCGACAATAATCGAAACTAAACCGGCGCCGGATCGTTAGGAGTAATATCATGCGACGCCCCGTTCAAAAAAAATTTGATCAGTCGAGACGAGTAAATCCCTCCCACAGGGTAATTACCTTGCTTATCCTAGCTCTTTTGGTGGTTGTGATTTTCATTGCTCGGCTTTTTTATTTGCAGATTTATGGGGGAGAGAACTACCGTCAAGCTGCCCTCGCACAAAGAAGAAGAGAGGTAAAAAGCCTACCCAAAAGAGGAACGATTTATGACCGGGATAAGAATCCCTTAGCGGTATCCGTGACGGTCAATACCTGCTATTTTTTTCCTCAGGAGCTGGCTGAAGGAGAAAAAGAAACAAGCTGTCAAATTCTGGCAAGCGCCCTTTCTTTAAATAAAGACGAGATTCTGGAATGGACGAAGGGAAAGAAAACGATCGTCCGTCTAAAAAGCAAGGTGAGCGAACAGGAAATCGAGACCCTTAAAAATTCAGGCCTTCGCTGCTATTCAATTGAGCAGGAATCCGAAAGGTATTATCCGAACAAGGAATTAAACGGTCAGGTCATCGGCTTTCTCGATGATGAGGGAAAAGGCATTTACGGGCTGGAAGCTTCCTATGACAAGCTTCTGGGAGGATC
>CABTZP010000060.1 GCA_902489375.1 uncultured Tissierellia bacterium
CAAGTCTTCATTTCCCACTTACCGCTTTTAAGTGGGAAAATCAGAGTCTTGTTTTCCCACTTACCATTTTTAAGTGCGAAAATAAGAGTCCCAATTTCCCACTTATCATTTCATAAGTGGGAAAAGACGAGTCCCATTTCTCCACTTATTTTTCGTAAGTGGGAAAAGACGAGTCCCATTTCTCCACTTATTTTTCGTAAGTGGAAAAGGCGTAGTTGCTCATTTCCACTACATATTCTTGGTAGAGAAGGCTTTTTTGATAAAATTTTAACAAGTTCACCTCCCCATTTTAACAAGCTTATCTCCTCAAAAAAACCTTCTTATGCCGCCTCTTCCTCAGCCCCTTTCCCAAGATAATAAAGAAATAAGGAGCGGGCCCCGCAGGGCCCGCATCTTTTCCATTCCTTATTCTTTTATTCCTGTTTGCTTTGATTCCTGGCTGGAACAGGGTCCTCATTCCTCTTTTTTTAGCTCTCCCTGATAGGGCTGACACCAATACCGAGGCCGATTTACGCTGGCTTTCCCGTATTCAATCGCTTCCTCCGGACAGCCGCAGATGCAGGCCATGCAATGGATACAGTCTTTTCCCCAAACAGGCCTTTGATTTTGGAGGGTTATCGCGTTCGTCACGCAGTTTTGGACGCAGGCGCCGCAGCCAATGCAGGCATCCGTTGCGCGGAAGGGTCCGCTTTTTACGATCAATTTTCGGGAAATCACATTGACCGGTCCCGAGCAAAAACTTCCCAGCAGACCTCCTTTGACCGGATCCAGGTCCTTCTGGTTTAGGATGAGATCCAGACCTGCTTTTAATTTTGGAAGCGAAGAGGCAACAATCTCTTCGGCCGCCTTTTTTTCCGGCACTGGAAAGAGCGCCAGATAATTTTCTGGCATGACGATTGGAAGGAGGCCGCGGAAATGCAGGCCTTTTTGCTGGCAGAGCCGATAAATATGAGCTTTAGCGTTTCCAACGCTGTCCCCGCAGGTCATAATAAAATAGGCCTCTTGATTTCCCTCAAAATGGCTTTCTCTGATAAAATCCGAAAAAATGAGAGGGAGACGCCAACTGTAGGTAGGAGAACAGAATACATAGGGCTTTTGCGAGACAAATTCTCCCTTCCTTTTTTCCTTCAGGTACGGCCGACAATCAAAAAGCTCATCACTCAGCCAATCCGCCGCCGCTTCCGCCACATATCTTGAATTTTCTGTTCCGGTATAATAGATGATCATCTTTTTCTCTTTCTTTTCCGGGCCATACTAAATCTTCATCGCCATTTCATAGGCTTCCCAGACGGCGGTCATAATATTTCCAACCTTTCGGCAGTCACCAATCAAATAAACCCTTTCTCCCGCTTCCATAAGCGGAGATGGCCGGTAGCCCACCGCCGAGATCACGGAATCGCAGGGAACTTCAACCCGCTTTCCCTCCCTATCTTTCATGACAACGGCATGGTCCTTGACTTCGACAAGGGTGCTTTCCAGATAAACCGGGACCTTATGGAGGGAAAACCATTCTCTAAGATAAGAGCTATTGGCAAGACACACCCCCTTCTGCGCAATCAAATCCTCTTTCATCTCAATGATAAAAGGCTTTTTCCCTTCCAGGGCGAGTTCATAAGAAATTTCACAGCCTGTCAGACTCCCTCCGATCACCCCGACCGTCTCTCCAGGATCCTTGCCCATTAAAAAGTCTTTGGCCTCTATGGTTTTTTCAAATCCCGGGACATTTAGACGGATTGGCTCGGCTCCCGTTGCGCAAATTACCGGGTCCTCTCCAAAATCGTCCCCTGCCTTGACCGGAGAATTCAGTTTGACGGGAATCTCCAGCTTCTCCATCTGAAGACGGTACCAGTCCAAAAGGTCCCGCATTCTCTTCTTAAAAGGTTCCGCCGCGCCCGGAATCACGACGCCCCCCAAAAGCTCGCTTTTTTCATAAAGAATGGGATTATGGCCGCGCAGCTTTAAAACCCGTGCCGCTTCCATTCCGCCCACACCTCCGCCAATAATGTGGCAGGTTTTGGACTGATCCGTCTTTTTAATATAATGCTTATCCCACTGCATGGTTTCGGCATTGACTGCACACCGAGCAAGGTGAAGGCTGTCATAAAGGTCCTGATCATTAGGCACTCCCTTGTAATGGGCCATATTAAAGCAGGCATTATGACAAAGGATGCAGGGGCGGATTTCTTCTTTTCTTCCCTCCATCAGCTTCGTAACCCACTCCTGATCAGCCAGAAAATTGCGGGCAAATCCTGCCGCATCCAGCTTCTTTTCCCGAATAGCTAAAGCGGCCACATAAGGATCCATGCGGCCGGCGCAGACGACCGGGATATCCACAAAGCCTTTAATGTGTTCCACTTCGCTTAAATTGCAATTCTCCGGCATATAGATCGGCGGATGCGCCCAGTACCAGGCATCATAGGTGCCATTATCGCAATTGAGCATATCATAGCCCATATCCTGGAGATACTTCGCCGCCCGCTCCGATTCCCCAAGATCCCGGCCTACCTCTTCATAGTCCTCCCCAGGCAAAGCGCCCTGACGAAAACCCTTTGTCTTGGAAACGACGCTATAGCGCAAAGAAACCGGAAAGTCCTTCCCGCAAGCTTTTTTGATCTCCTGAACGATCTCTACCGCAAAGCGGTAGCGGTTTTCAAAGCTTCCCCCGTAGCGGTCCGTCCGATGATTGACATAAGGGAGGGTAAACTGGTCAAGGAGATAACCCTCATGAACCGCATGGACCTCCACCCCATCAACCCCAGCATCTTTTAAAAGCCGAGCCGACTTTGCAAAAGCTTCCACCATTTCTTCAATCTCTTTGATGGTCATCGGCCGGGAAGGGACCTTGTCGGACCAGCGGTTTGGGGCGTCGGAAGCTGATGCGGTAATCCGGTCCAGATCCATTACCGGCTTGGAAAGAGTCCGCAAAAGGGGATTTGTATAAAGCTTTTCCATGGCAGGGGAAATGGTAAAGGATCGTCCGAATCCGGCGGTCAGCTGAATAAAAAGCTTCGCCCCCGTCTGATGAAAATCAGGGATCCAGGCTTTTAAATCCTCGTACATCTTTTTGTTCTTATAGAGCCATTGTCCGAACATCGGATTATAAACCGGTTGGCAGCCAGGCAAAAGAAGACCCGCATGGTTTTCAGCTACCTTTTGAAGAAAGCGAGCCCCCTCCCGGTCAAAATGATTTTTCTCCATCCATCCGAACAGATTCGTTCCTCCCATTGAAGTGAGGACGATACGATTTTTAATCTCACAATTTCCAATTTTCCAAGGGGTGAAAAGTTCCCCTAGCTCCGGATCCAGGGTGTTTTCCATTTTTTCCGCCTTTCTCGTTTCTGCTGGCCTTTGAAAAGCTCGTCGACTTCCCATGATTTCCTTTTTCGATCCCATGGGCGCTTTTAAAAAATATTTCCTAATCGGAAATATTAATATTTTTCCTGATAATTCACCTGATTGATAAGGGGTTGGCCTTTCCGATAGAGCGAGAGGTTTTTCATGAAAATCTTCATCGCCCGTTCAAAATAATGAGGGGTTGGGCCAGCATTGTGCGGGGTCATCAAAAGATTATCTAAATCCCAAAGCGGCGAATCTTCCGGAACCGGCTCTTTCTCAAAAACATCCAGGTAAGCCCCACGGATGGTCTTCTTTTTGAGGGCCTCAATCAGATCTTCTTCGACAATCAGATCCCCCCGGCCCACATTCATCAGGACGGCTTCCGGACCCATAAGAGAAAGCTTTCTTTTGTCAAAAAGATGATGCGTTTTTTTCGTCGAAGGGACGGCGCAGACAATATACTGGAAGCCTGATAAATGCTCTTCCAGCGAATCCGTCGCATAGATGGCGTCAAAGTTTTCAAGCGCCTCTCCTGTCACATGGTTGCGAATCCCCGTCACCTCCATGTCAAAAACCTTCGCTTTCCGGGCGATTTCCCGGCCAATGGCTCCGGTCCCGACGATTAATAGCTTCTCCCCGGTCAGTTCTCGAACAGGGATATTGACATCGAAGATCTTTTTTTCCTGATTCTTCATTGCGGTAAGAAGATTTCTGGAAAACATAATCATCGCGCCAAGAACCTGCTCGGCAATGCTTTTGCTGTGAACCCCGCTGGTATTCGTAAGGATCACGCCCATTTCCTGGAGCTCTTTTTGCGGATATTTTTCCACCCCTGCTGAATAGGAAAAAATCCAGCGAAGTCGGGTAAATTCTTTGATTCTCTCCCTGTCCAAAAGGGTCGCGTTAAAAAGAATTTCAATCTTTTCCTTGTCCGGAAGCATCGATTCAAAATCCGGATAAATCTTCCATTCCTCGTCCTCTCCAAAAATTTTCGGAAAGGTCTCTTCAAGATCCTTGACCTTTAAAAAATCATCATTCGTCGTGATGGCGATCATTATTTCCCTCCTTTTTTGATTTGCTTTGGTTATCTATTACCCACTCAAAAATGGAATTAAAGCACAAAATCAGAAAAGGAAACGGAACTTCCCTCGAACAAGACCGAAATTGTCAAAAAAAAAAGCTAAACCTGAAATACCATTCCGCTTCCCTTCTGGAGCTGGAAAGCGGTTCCAACGACCCTTCCGCCTACACCATGACCATCCTTTTTCTTTCCCTCATCGAAGGAAGCCCCGTTTTCGTTCCCCTTTTGATTCTCAAGCAGGTTGGCTATGGCCTTCTTTTTGGCTTCTCAATGGCCTATTTCATCAAAACCTGGCTCAAATATTTTGACCTAAAAAAAGACGGCCTTGCCATCGTCTTTCTCTTCGCCATTGCCCTTTTCACCTATTCCGTTGCGGATCTTTTCGGGGGCAATGGCTATCTTGCCGTTTATATCCTGGGCATTTCCACCGGAAATCGAGAGTTTAAAGGAAAAAAGGATGTGGTCTTTTTCTTCGATGGCTTTACGGAACTGATGAGTATTTTCCTCTTTTTCCTTCTCGGTCTCTTAGCAACGCCAGCGAAAATTCTTATTCAACTTCCCAAGGCCTTCCTGATTGTGCTTTTTATGACCTTCATCGCCCGGCCCGTCAGCGTCTTTTTGTTGATGGCTCCCTTTAAACTGAAAAAAAATCAGCTCCTGGTCCTTTCCTGGGCTGGTCTTCGGGGCGCCGCCGCCATTGCCTTTGCCATCATGGCCATGAACACCGGCTACGGCTTTTCTTTGGATATTTACCATCTTGTTTTTGGGATCTGCTCCTTATCCCTCCTCCTTCAGGGCAGTCTGATGCCCACGCTGACAAGAAAACTTGCCATGATTGATGATCAAGATTCCGTTCTTCGCACCTTTAATTATTACGTGGACAAGGGAGACATTTCTTTTATCAAGACGACCATCAAAGAGGACAGTCCTTTTGTCGGGAAAAAACTTGCTGAGACCAGCATCCAGGGCGATTTTATCCTCGCCAAAATCATTCGCGGGGGCAAAGCCATCGTCCCCCGGGGAGAAGTCGTACCCCTTCCTGGCGACCAGATCGTACTCATTGGAGAAGAATATTTTGATCCGGATGCCCATGATTTGCTGGAATTTACGATCACAAAACAGCATCCCTGGGAGGGCAAGAGACTTCAGGACCTTCAGCTTCCTCCCGATCAGCTGGTTCTTTCCGTCCATCGAAACGGCGAATTTTTGAAAGCGGAGGGAAAGCAAAACTTCAGGCTGGTGACCGGGTCATTCTTTTTCAGGGGGAAGGAGAGTAAGGGCGTTGCCTTTTTCCCTACGCGTTCTTTTCATCAAGTCCTCTCCGATTCCGGAATTTATTTTCGCCTTGCTTTCTCCCTGAATACAACCATCAGCGCACTTACGCTCATGCAAATTGCGCAAAATATTCCCATAAAAATTCCTTTAGATTGACCGATATATTTTGTTCCTTCTTTGGAAAGCTCGTAAATTGGAAGGCCCAGCAAAGTAACCGTGAAGGTCTCTGCGCCCCTTTCATAGGCATTCGTATAAGCAAAATAGATCCCAACCCACATCAAAAGGATGGCACAGACAAAACCTATAAGTAATGCGATCATCATTTTCTTTTTCATTGAAGGATCTCCAAAAAATTCCTGATTTATTGATCAGCTTGGTTTTTGACCATCTTTTAAAGATGAATATTTTTATCCTTAGCTGCTTTATTTTATCATTTTTACGGTGTAGCGCCGTCAAGCTCAGAATAATTTATGACAAAAATAAAAGATATGAATAGATGTTGTAAAGTATTGCTTTACAATAAATTGACATTGCTTTTCATCTTCAATATAATTTAATCAAATAAACGAAAGGAGTGATCATCATGCCAACAACCAACATCAATGTCCGAGTCGATACAGAGCTAAAGAAATCTGCAGAAACCTTGTTTAATGATCTTGGTCTAAATATGTCTTCCGCAATCACCATGTTTCTTAAGAGCGCTGTTCGTTATGACGGAATACCCTTTGAGATAAAACGTCCTACCCCTAACGAAGAAACGCTCGCCGCTCTTGCCGAATATGAGGAGATGAAAAAAAGCCCCGGAACCTATAAAAGATACCGTTCATTTGATGAGATGATGGATGAGGTTCTCGATGATGCTTGAGATTGTCCCCTCCAACCGTTTCAAAAAAGATTTGAAGCTTGCAAAAAAACGCGGACTTAGACTTGATCATCTTGCCAAAGTTGTTCAAATACTCGCCTCCGAACAAACGCTTTCTGCCAAGTATCGGGACCATATCTTGACAGGCAATTTCCAGCAATTTCGAGCATGTCACATTGAACCAGACTGGTTACTTGTTTATCGCACTGATAACGATACACTCAAATTATTTCTTTTTCGCACAGGCACGCATTCGGATCTTTTTTAAAGAACTATTGAAACTTTGTCGTTTTCCCATCTCAGATAATTAATATTGTCTTGACATCTATCTTGATAGATGTCAAACTGTGCTGTAAAATGATCTTCAGTGAACTTTAGCCGGTCTGCTATTAAAATATAAAGAGCGGAAAAAAGAAGGGAAAACATATGCAAAACTCTACAAATACTAGAGATTTTAAGGGTTTTTTGAAAAAGAAAGACATTATTTTTACGCCCAAACGCTATCTTCAGGATGGGCTTTCGGCGATGGCCATGGGCCTTTTTGCCTCTCTTCTGGTTGGTCTGATTATTAAAACGATTGGGACCGAGTGGATCAAACTGGGCGGAGAAAATGCGATTGCCCATTTTCTGGAAAAAATTGGAACAGAATCCATGAAATACATGGGCGCCGCGATTGGCATTGCCGTGGCCAGAGGATTGAATGCGCCGGCACTGGTGATGTTTACCAGCGCAGTAACGGGTATGCTCGGGGCAGAACTGGGCGGACCGGCCGGATCTTTCGTTGCCGTTGCCCTGGGGACGGAGTTCGGTAAAGCAGTCTCCGGAGAAACCAAGGTTGATATCATCGTAACCCCGGCGGTAACCCTTCTGATTGGCGGTCTTTCCGCTATCAGCATTGGACCGGTGATCGGCCGGCTGATGACCGGATTGGGGGCTTTTATTATTAAAGCGACCGAGTGGCGTCCCTTCCTTTTTGGAATCGTCATTTCTGTCATTGTCGGGCTTGCCCTCACCGCTCCGATCTCCTCGGCCGCCCTTTGCATTATGATGAATCTTTCCGGGCTTGCCGCAGGGGCTGCGACTGCCGGTTGCTGCGCACAGATGATTGGCTTTGCCGTGATCAGCCGCAAAGATAACCACTTTGGAGCCTGCCTGGCCCAGGGTCTTGGGACGTCAATGCTTCAGATCTCGAACATTATCCGTAATCCCTGGATCCTCCTTCCGCCCACCCTGGCCGGTGCGATCACAGGGCCTCTTGCTACCGTGGTTTTCAAAATGGAAAATAATCCCATGGGCGCGGGAATGGGCACCTCCGGGCTGGTCGGACAGATTGGGACCTTTACGCAAATGGGAATGAATCGGTTTTCTATCCTTTCGGTCCTATTGATCCAGCTTCTCCTGCCGGCTCTTCTGGCTTATGTTTTTTATTTGTTTTTACGAAAGTATGGAAAAATTAAAGACGGGGATTTGCGATTGGACATTTAAACCGCCGTCCATAAACGACAATTTTTCCTAAAGATCTTCCAATAATTCCTGGATGTCGGTTTGCTCACAAAAGCCCG
>CABTZP010000061.1 GCA_902489375.1 uncultured Tissierellia bacterium
CCTCGCCGGCCCTCTGTTCTACCAACCCCGTCCCGGCCTGTGGCCGGGACACCTCATCTTCATCCCGCCCCTGACTAAAGGTCAAAAAGGCCCTTTAGTCAGGAATGCCGACTCCTGACAAAAGCCAGAAAAGTTCGGTTGGTCAGGGGCGGGGGAGGATTTTGTGACATAAATTCAAAGGAAAAACGCCCTCCGCCCCTGACTAAAGCACGAAAAGGCCCTTTAGTCAGGAATGCCGACTCCTGACAAAAGACCGAAAAGTCCGATGGGTCAGGGGCAGTGGAGGATTTTGTGACATAAATATAAAGGAAAAATGGCCTCCGCCCCTGACCAAAGCACGAAAAGGCCCTTTAGTCAGGAATGCCGACTCCTGACAAAAGCCAGAAAAGTTCGATTAGTCAGGGGCGGGGGCCGTTTTCTCAAATTTTACATAGGAGCCTGCCTTCAGCAGGGGAGAGACAAGGTTATAAAATGAACAATCATTTCAGTATAAAAGGCTTAATACAGCACATCTAACGATTTCATTTTCAATCATCAAGCAGATATGGTTAAATAATTAACAATCAACCCTATTGCCCACACTCTCTCAGCCCCCACGGAGCACATAATGTTAAATAATTAACAATAAAACCTATTGCCCCCCATGCACCCCCTTACTTCCTCACAGATCGCTCGCCCGTGGGTACTTCGTAAGATCAAAGGTATCAAAGCCGGAAAGGTCGCCGGCCTCGTAGCCCTTTTTAAACCAGCGGGTCCGCTGTTCCGAGCTGCCGTGGGTGAAGGACTCCGGCTTCACCTGGCCATTAACCCGCATTTCGATAGCATCGTCCCCGATCACCCAGGCCGTACGAATGGCGTTTTCTATATCACCATCTTCGAGATAGCCCTGTTTCTCCTGATAATGGGCGACGACCCCGGCCAGATAATCCGCTTGCAGCTCCAAGCGGACCGAAAGCTCGTTGGCTTTGGCCTTGGAGAGCCGGGCCTGTTGTCGGTGGACCTGATCCAGAATCCCCATCTGATTTTGCACGTGGTGACCGACCTCGTGGGAAATGACATAGGACATGACAAAATCGCCCTCATGGGCATGGAACTTCTTCACCAGCATCTGATAGAAGGAAAGGTCCATGTAAATGTTCTGGTCCGCCCCGCAGTAGAAGGGCCCGACCCCCTTATCGGCCAGTCCGCAGCCGGTCTTGATGGACTCCTGAAAAATCAGCAGGCGGGGCTCCTGGTAATTCACGCCATACTTAGGCATGAGCGTATGCCAGGTATCTTCCGTATCCGCAAGGACAACGCCGCTGTATTTATAAAGCTCTTCTTCGTTCGCCGTCAGCTGGATTTCCTGAATCTGGCCAGAGGGAAACTCCTGCTGAAGGTGGGCGGTGCCCCGGCCTAGGGTCAGGGCCAGATAGGGATTCCCCGTAAATAAAAAGACAATCAGTCCGATTAAAACTCCGGCTCCGCCAATCCCGGCAGCCCGCCCGCGGCCGCCGCTGGAAACGTTGGAGCTGGATCTTCTTCCTTGCCAGCGCATACGATTTCTCCTTCCTCAAATCCTTTACCGATTTTTTCTGCAGTGAAAAGGCACATCGCCATAACCATGATCATAACCCTGACCATGGCCATTGCCCCCATGACCGAACCTCTTCGGATCCCGATCATTCGATTTTTCTTTTTTACCCCTTTTTGGACCTTTTCCTCCGAAAGGGGAAAGAAGAAAAATCAACTTATGTTCATCTTACTATGAAATAAATAGGGGGAGTTTTTTTTCAAAATAGGGTACAAATAAAGCCAGATAAGGAAAAAATGGCCCATGCCAAAAGGCGGATGAAGCCGCGGGGAAGACGGCCGCCGAAAGGAAGCTAGACGAAAGGAGCTGGCCGCGGGGAAGAACGCCAGGGAAAAAACGACGGAAGGCCGTCAGAAAGAAGGAGACCGAATGATTCGCTATCAATACGAACCGGAGAATAAGCGGGTGGCCGCTTACGAGGGAGATACCGAAGCAGGCTTTTGTTCCTACAAGGAAAAGGAGGAGATGTGGATTATCATTTCCACCAAGGTTCATGACGATTTCACAGGAAAGGGGATCGCCAGCGGTCTGGTCGACCGGCTTCTCCAAACGGCGAAGGAAAAAAAGCGCAAGATTGTCCCCTTTTGTCCCTTTGCCGCGGACTATGTGGAGCTTCATCAAAAGGAGTATGGGGATCTGCTAAAATAAGGCATGGCCAGGTATAAATGAGAGAAAGGATACTACGAATGAAATTTTACGAGAGCAAGATTCAAAAATGTCAACAGGAAACGAGTGATTCCTATTCCTTCATCTGCGCGCTTCCTGAAGGGTACCAGTGGAAAGCCGGCCAGCACGCCCGCTGGCGTTTCGTCGGTTTTGAGGATCTGGAGGGGGAAGAGGCCGAGCGGATTTTCACCATTTCTTCGGCTCCCGAAGACGGCGTTTTGATGTTCACCACCCGGATTGCCGATCCGCATTCGCCCCTCAAAGATGCCCTTTTAAAGCGGCTCCAGCCGGACCTTCCCATCCAAATTTCGGACCCTCTGGGAAAATTCACCTTCCATGAGGGGGCGAAGTCCTCACTCTGTATCGCCGGCGGCATTGGCATTACCCCCGTCCGTTCCCTCCTCAGGCATTTTTCGGAAAATCCCCTGGAGGACCATCCCATCACCCTCTTCTATTCGGATGACCGTGGCGAATACGCCTATGGCAATTTCTGGGACGAGATGAAGCAGAAGATGCCGAATCTGGAAATCCAGTTCTTTGACGATGGCAAGGCCTGCGGGGAGGCTACCCGTGCCTATGCCAGGGACCATGGCAATGACGCTGAATATCTGATCGCCGGCTCTCCGGGCATGAACAAGTTCTATGAGGGCCTTCTGGCCGAAGAGGGCATTGAGAAGGACGCGATCGTGACCGATAAGTTTATGGGATACTAATTTGATGGCAGCCTATACGATTCGGAAGGGCGAGGGTCAGGATATTTCCCTGATCTTCGCCTTTATTAAAAATTTAGCCGCCTATGAAAAGATGTCCGGCGAGGTGATCGCAAATGAGGACCTCCTCTACGAGTGGCTCTTTGAGAAGAAGATCGCCGAAGTCTACTTTTTGATGGAGGGAGAAAAGGAGGTCGCCTTCGTCCTTTTCTTCCACAATTTTTCCACCTTTCAGGGCAGAGGCGGCCTCTATGTTGAGGATATTTTTGTTCTTCCCGAATATCGTGGCCATGGCTATGGCAAGGCCCTCTTTCACTTCGTCGCCAAAATCGCCCGAGAGCGGGGATGCAGTCGGATGGAGTGGACCTGCCTCAATTGGAATGAGCCCAGCATCCGCTTTTACCGGTCCCTGGGTGCTGTTCCCATGGACCAGTGGATTCTCTTCCGCCTGTCCGGCCAGGCCCTCGAAGATCTCGGAAAATAATAAAAAGAATGAAGGAGCGGGCCCATCGGGCCCGCGACTTTTATATTCCTTATTTCTTAGGTTTCTGGCTCTTTTGTCCATTTTTCTCTGCGGACAGAAGGCCACTAGGGCTTTTTTCCACGGCGATTCGAAATCCTGCTGAGCTGTATTTCTCCGCGGACAGAAGGCGGCTAAGGCCGGCTCGCCGAGGAGCCGGCGCCCTCATCCTTGTGGCTGGTGGAAACCGCACAACCGCAGCAGCCTCCGCAGCTTCCGCAGGATCCAGAGCAGCCGCAGGCCGACCCGCCAGATTTTTTATCCCGGATCATCCTGCGGATGGTCCAGACGATGAGAAGAAGGATGAGGCCGCCAATGATGGCTGAACTTATGGGATTGGTGGCGACAAGCAGAATAGGAAACATTTTTACTCCTTCCAAAGGCAAAACAAATTACCGATAGTCAAAGGCAGGGGAGCCGGCGCCGTCCTTTTTCTTCTCAGGATCCGGCCGGAAGAGGAGGAAGAGGAGGATTGCCAGGACGGCCAGGGCGAAGAGGGTCAGGGGGCTGAAGGGGAGCTTCCCGAGAAGGAGGCCACCCAGCTGGTAGACGACCAGGGCAATGGCATAGGCATAGACATTTTGGAAAAGGATGATCTTCCAGAAAAGGCCTTGATCCCCAACTTCCGCACGAAGGGCGGAAACCGCGGCCAGGCAGGGAGAGTTAAAGAGGTTAAAGGTCAAAAAGGAGACAGCCGTCAGACCAGTGGGGAAAAAGGCCTGGAAGGCCCCGTGCATGGTCGGCTCGTAGGCGTCGATCGCGCCGACATTGGCCAAAATGCCCATCGTGGAGACAACGCCTTCCTTGGCGGTAAAGCCGGCGATTGAGGAGGCGACTGACTGCCAGTTTCCAAAGCCCAGAGGGGTGAAGATCCAGGCGATTTTTTGCCCGATAAAGGCAATCAGGCTCTCTGAGGCATCCTCAACCATCCCAAAGGACCCGCCCTCAAAGCCATACTGAGCAAGGAACCACATCACCACGCACATCAGGAAGATGATGGTGCCGGCTTTTTTCAAAAAGCCCTTGAGACGGAACCAGACCTGGCGCAGGACGCCGCCGATCCGGGGGATATGATAGGCCGGAAGCTCCATAATAAATGGTGCAGGATCGCCCGCGAAAAAGGACATTTTCTTTAAAATAATGCAGGTCATAATGATCATGGCCATGGAAAAGAGGTAAACCATCGGAGCCACCCACCAGGCGCCGCCAATGATATAGCCGGCGACCAGGGCAATGATCGGAAGCTTCGCCGAACAGGGGACCATGCAGGTGCCGATCATGGTCATCCGGCGGTCCTTCTCGTTTTCAATGGTACGAGTCGCCATAATCCCCGGAACCCCGCAGCCGGTGGACACCAGGAAGGAGAGGAAGCTCTTTCCGGAGAGGCCGAAACGGCGGAAGATCCGGTCCATGATAAAGGCCACCCGGGCCATGTACCCGCAGTCTTCCAAAAATCCAAGGAAGAGGAAGACCATGGCCATTTGCGGGAGGAAGCCCAGCGGGGCGCCAATCCCGCCGATAATTCCATCGACAATGAGGGAAATCAGGGCTTCACCAGCGCCAATCCCCTCCAAAAATCCTGCGACCGCCGGCTGGATCGTGTCGGCCACCAGGGTATCGTTCACAAAATCCGTCATGGCCACGCCGATTCCGTAAATGCTGACGTAGAACATCAGGAAGCAGACGCCGACGAAAATGGGAATGCCCAGAATCCGGTGGGTGACAATCCGGTCGATTCGGTCGGAAAGGCTTAGGGCCTGATTTTTCTTTTTGTATGCCTTCTCCAGCATGGCCCCAATGGCCTCATACCGTCCGCTGGAGATGATGCTTTCGGCGTCATCCCCCTGGGCCTTTTCCTGTTTGTCGCGGATCACACTGATCTTTTCCTTGGTAAAGACCGGAAGGTCCAGCCTTTTCATGGCAATGTCATCATTTTCAAAGGCTTTAATGGCATACCACCTTCTTCCTTTTTCCGGGGCGTCCGTCAAAAGGGCTTCGATCTCCTCAATCGCGTTTTCGATCGGGGCGGGGAAGTGAACCGAAGGATTTTGGACCAGGTCATGGCCATGATCTGCCTTGCTCTTATCCGCCTGCTCAAAAATCAGGCGAATGCAGGCGTCCATTCCGGTCTTTTCTAGGGCGGAAATGGGGACCAGGGGGAAGTCAAGGGCCTTTTCCAGGGCCTCGATGTTGATCTCATCTTTGTTTTTCTTCACCAGGTCCATCATGTTGATGGCGCCAATCACAGGAACGTTTAGTTCGCTCAGCTGGGTGGAGAGGTAGAGATTTCGCTCCAGGTTCGTTCCGTCAATGATATTTAAAATGATATCCGGCTTCTCCTCGACCAGATAGCCCCGGGCAATCCGCTCCTCCAAAGAATAAGGGGAGAGGGAGTAGATGCCAGGAAGATCCTGGATGATGACGTTTTCATGGCCTTTGAGTCGTCCTTCTTTTTTTTCAACCGTTACCCCAGGCCAGTTTCCCACGTATTGGTTACTTCCCGTCAGCGCGTTAAATAGGGTCGTCTTCCCGCTGTTGGGATTTCCAGCCAAGGCAACCCGGATCAGATCTTTTGACCCTTCGCTATATCCTGTTTTTTGACCGTTCATGATTGTCCTTTCTTTGTCTTCCAAAAGCTTTTGATGATTGCGTCGCGAAAGGCGCTTCGTTTGTGCGCGGAGTTCATTTTTAGCGTTCATCCGTCGAAGGAATCCGAGGGTTCATTCGTAGAGTTGATCCACAGAGTGAATCCGAGGGTCCATTCATCAAGTTAATTTGTCGTGTTTATTCGCAGAGTTAACAAATGCTAACAATTGCATAAAAAATTACATAATTTCAATCTGTTCCGCCTCATCCCTCCTGAGACTTAGCTCATAACCACGAATTTTCACTTCAATAGGATCGCCCAGGGGGGCGGCCTTTCGGACGTAAATCTCCACGCCCTTGCCCACGCCGAGGTCCATCAGCCGTCTCTTGTATGGCCCTCGTCCATGGACCGCCGCGACCGTCACCGTTTCGCCAATCTTTGCCTGCTTTAACGTCTTCATCTAGACTCCTTTCCGGAAGGGCTTGGACCATCTCGGCTCAAAGCCTTCCTTACATTTTCCAAAGGGTAAATTTCAAAAGGTAAATTCCAAAGGGTAAACCTTTGCGCATGGAATTAAATTTTTTACCAACCGGGTCACGATCCCCGGATTGGGTCAGCGCTGACCAATTGGGTTCGTTATTTCCCGATTAGGTTTAGCGCTGACCAACCGGCTTCCTTATTTCCTGATCGGGTTTAGCGCTCACGCATGGGGCTGAACCTTCCCCTTCGGGCTTCAATCCACGGATACCACCTAAGGGTTCTTGCGGAAGGGCTGAATTCTAACCTTCTGGCTTCAATCTACAGATTCACCCGTAGGGTTCTCGCGGATGGGCTGAATTCAAGCCTGCGGGCTTTAATCTACGGATTCACCCGTAGGGTTCTCACGGATGGGCTGAATCTTTATTTTTTCCGCCAAATTTCGGTTCATGGCAATCCGCGTTTCCTTGACCTGGACAATGAGGCTGCCCTGCTGGGCAGAGTGGACCATGACCTGGCCACCTTCGACAAAGCCCAGATCGATTAAATGTTGGCGGATCGGCGGAAGACCGGTGATTTTTACGATCACACCGACATGGCCCGGTTGGGCCAAACTTAATGGCAACAGAGCCTGGCTCTGGCTGGCATGGGTCTCTTCTGCATTCAACGGAATATTCATCTTTAATACACTTTCGTACATTTTTTCCCACTCCTGATTCTTTTTCCTCATCGAAGGCTTAAAATGCAAGGTTCGAAATGCATGATTCGAATATCTGGTTCGAAATGCTTGGTTCGAGATGCAAGGTTCGAACGATAAGGCGGAAAGCGCAAGGTTCGAACAAGCCACGGTTAAAATACGCTGGATCCGAAGCTTTTGGATCGGGCGAAGAGTTAGCAAAAACTAACTTTTGGGTATAAAAAAGCGTTAGTTTAAGCTAACCACCCTTATGGTAAAAGATCGGCGGGGCTTTGTCAACAGATTTCTCTGGGGGGATTTTTTTGCTGAAACCAGGGCGGGGAAGGGTTTTGGGGGAAGGATTGGCGGGTTAAGGAAAGGTGGGCGGAAAGGGGGAGAAATTGTTAAATATTTATCAAACAAGCTTTTTTTTCTGGGAATATTCAGTGGAAATAAGCGATTTGTCTTTTCCCACTTACAAAATTTAAGTGGGAATATGAGGATCGGTTTTTCCCACTTACGAAATTTAAGTGGAGAATTGAGACTCTCCTTTTCCCACTTACGAAATTTAAGTGGGAAAATAAGACTCGCCTTTTCCAACTTATGAAATATAAGTGGAAAAATAAGACTCGGTTTTTTCCACTTATAAAAATGTAAGTTGAAAAATAAGACTTGCTAATCCCCACTTAAAAATGATAAGTGGGAAATGAAGACTTGCTAGTCTCCACTTAAAAATGGTAAGTGGGAAATGAAGACTTGCTTTTTCCCACTTAAAAATCATAAGTGGGAATTTTAGACTTTAGTATTCCCACTTAAATTTCGTAAGTGGCTTTTGGCGACTTTAGAATTCCCACTTA
>CABTZP010000062.1 GCA_902489375.1 uncultured Tissierellia bacterium
ATATCAACCAGCAAAAAGAAAGCATTGAGATGGCAAAAGCGCAGATTAAAGGCCTGCGTGACACCATCGACTCCCTTTCCTCTATTGATATGTCCAAACTGAAGTCCTTGAACCTGAATGATAAAGACGCGCAGTTAGTAAATGGCATCCTCAAGGGCTTTCAGGAAAACATTCAGGAAAAATTAGGCAAAAACCTGGATCAGGCCGAAAATAATCTGGATGAGATGAGTAAAACCATGGATAAAATCGACCCGGATCAGATCAAAAAAAATGCTCAAATGTTAGACCAGCTGGACGAATATGTGGACGGCGTGAATGCTGTCATGGGCGGAGTCAAACAGCTTTCTGCCGGCGCCAGCAAAATATCGGACGGCTTACAGCAGCTCGATGGGAAAAAATCTGAATTGACCGGGGGAATGGACCAGCTGATTACAAGTGAAAAGGCGATCAGTTCTGGACTTAAGCAGATGGTTGACGGCCTCAGTAAACAAAGCACGGCCAATGTTGACCAGTTAACGCAGCTTAAGACCGGCATTGACACCATCCTTTCCAACGACCGCCGGCTCCTTGAGGGGCAAAAGGACCTGGGCAAGGGGCTGAAGGAGCTTTCAGACGGAATGGACAAGTATGTGAACGGATTCGAAGCCTATCACAAAGGAGTAGAAAAATTTACCGGAGGCATTGACAAGCTTGCGGACGGAACGAAGGAAATGGAAAAACAAAGCTCCGGGATGTCCAACAAAGCGACAGAGGAAATTGACAAGGTGATGGAAAAATTTACCCGCAAGGGCTTTCGGATGGTGAGTTTTGTCAGCCCGAAAAATCACCGCATCAACCTTGTCCAGTTTGCCTACAGTTCGAATCCGATTATTGCCAAGGCGGAGGCGCCGGAGGCCAAAAAAGAACAAGAAAAGACCTTCTTCCAGAAAATAGTGAGCTTTTTTAAACGGGGATAGGAGGCCTGGACTGATCACAAAAACCGACAGGAGAATCGATAAAAAGAACGGATAAAAAGAATTGACAGCAAGAACCGATGAAAAAAGTGTTCAAATCGGAAGCAAAGGATGGAGCCTCTGGAAAGGAAAACTTAAAAAGAAAAGAAGGAAAAAGGGCTGAAAACTGGCGATGAACCTTCTTTTTTAGCCGGCTCTTGAGTGCTTGACAATCAAGAGGACTAAAAGCATAATGATCATAGGTAATACCGTTTGTTAAGGAATGTTGGTGTGCAGAAATTCCTCTGTCACCGATTTTCAAGAAATTAACATTTGAAAGGATAGGTAAACAAATATGGCGAACAAAGACACCCTGAACCCATTAGCCGCTGCGCAAGAGATGGTCAAAGCTGCATGCGAAAAATTGGGCGAAGATCCAGCAGTTTACGAAATTCTGAAAGAACCCCTGCGTTGCGTCGAAATCAACATCCCCGTAAAAATGGATGATGGTTCCGTCCAGGTATTCAAGGGCTGGCGTTCCCTCCACAATAACGCATTAGGACCCGGAAAAGGCGGCGTCCGTATCCATCCCGATGCCAATGCAGACGAAGTTAAAGCGCTGTCTCTTTGGATGACCTTCAAGGGTGGCGTTTTAGGCCTTCCTTACGGCGGCGGCAAAGGCGGAATCAAAGCCGATCCAAACAAGCTCTCCAAGCGTGAACTCGAAGCGCTCTGCCGTGGCTGGGTCCGTGGACTCCATATGGTCATTGGCGAAAGAATCGATATCCCCGCTCCAGACGTCAACACCAACGGACAGATCATGTCCTGGTTCATGGATGAATACATCAAATTAAACGGCGACAAGATGGATCTGGGTACCTTCACCGGTAAGCCAGTCGAATTCAACGGCTCTTTAGGCCGTAACGAAGCAACCGGCTTTGGCGTTGCCATCGTTACCCGTGAAGCCGCAAAGCGCTACGGCGTTGACATCAAGCATGCCAAGGTCGCTATCCAGGGCTTCGGCAACAATGGTTCCTTCTCCTTCAAGTACATTGAAGAGCAGGGTGCAACCATCACTGCCTTAGCAGAATGGGATCCTGAGCATCAGACCTATGCGATCTTCAATGAAGCTGGCTTCAAGCATAGCGAACTGGAAGCATTCAAAGCAGAGCATCATACTCTGTACGGCTTCCCCGGAGCCAAGATGATCAGCATGGATGAATTCTGGTCTGGCGATTATGACATCATCGTTCCTGCAGCGATGGAAAACGTCATCACAACCGAAGTTGCTGAAATGATCAAGGCAAAGCTGGTCTGCGAAGCTGCTAACGGCCCAACCACTCCTCAGGCGGACAAGATTCTCCAGGATCGTGGAATGATCGTTACCCCAGACGTCATGACCAACTGCGGCGGCGTTCTCGTTTCCTACTATGAATGGGTACAGAACCAGTACGGCTACTATTGGACAGAAGAAGAAGTTCAGCAGAAACAGGAAGCCGACATGATGAAGGCTGTCGAAGGCATCTTCGGCATTGTCGATGAATACAATGTTCCTCTGCGTGAAGCCGTTTATATGTATGGCATTAAGTCCATCTCCCAGGCGATGAAGTTTAGAGGTTGGTATTAATCTCATCATTTCCGAGTCGAGGATAAGGGATTCAAAGTAGATTGAAAAATCGAAGAAAAAGAATCAATCACCGTCGGAGCTTATGGTT
The DNA here is from genome assembly GCA_902489375.1 of uncultured Tissierellia bacterium. Classification (GTDB taxonomy): domain Bacteria; phylum Bacillota; class Clostridia; order Tissierellales; family Peptoniphilaceae; genus CABTZP01. The sequence goes on from CABTZP010000062.1 coordinate 2,648, forward strand.
CCGGCGGTGATTTTTTTGCAAATTTCGAACAGACCTTAGCAAGACGCATCCTTCAGCAAAGCCATTCTCCGAATAAGAGTCCTTTTCTCACTTAAATTTTATCAGTGGCTCTGGTATCTTGGAAACCCTACTGATGTTCCATCAGCGGCTATTGCAACCTAAGCATTTCCACTAAAATCATCTCCTATTTCGGAAAGCACAAGCCTGCGCCAGAACGGGTTTTCTCAAGCTCCCGGACTGCAATTTTTCATTCGCCACAAACTTTTGGACCAGTAGAGAAGATATGCTATAATAATTAGGTCACAATTAAGATGTTTTATCATTTAGCCTTTTTCGGGGTGTAGCGCAGTTTGGTAGCGCGCCTGCTTCGGGAGCAGGAGGTCGGAGGTTCAAATCCTCTCACTCCGATTCAAAGAAAACCGCTGGAAATGAACGCCTCCAGCGGTTTTCTTTTCCTATTCAGCCGGACAGATGGCAAAGCAGCGGGCTGAAAAGCCGGTGCCATCTTTAAGCTTTGGAAAGGCACAAATTATAATCGAACCGGTGGCAGGAAGCTCGTCCAAGTGGGCCAAGACTTCAATTTGGATTCGGTCATGGTCCAATATAAATTTTTCGCTAGGGAAGGGGTAAGCATCTGTCCGGGAAGTGACTGTTGATGGGTCGGTGTCAGCCGGCTCATGACCAATAGCGCCAATATTTCTCTCAGCAATCAGCCAGGCGATTACCTGGCCTGGACTTGGCCCGGCAAAATCTTGTAAATTTTTATTACTAGCATAAATACCCAAAAATTTTTATCGTATCAATCCTTCCAAATAAAAATATCTCAAGCCGCCCGCCATGGTCTATCATGGTCTATGATGAAAAGGGACAGGTCGATTTTCTGTGGTTGATTAAGGATAGGGAATGACGAATAAGGGCTACCCTTTGAATAAAAAGAATGAAATCCAACCGAAAGAAAACTCAAGCATAAGGAGTTGACATGACTGATATCTTAGAACTGATCAAAAAAGGAATTGAATTTCGGGCCCGAGAAAATCTTTTTGTGAACCTGATGGGGATGAAGATCGAAGATTTTTCCGAAGGCCATGCCGTTTGCTCTATGGTCATTGAGCCGAAACAGTTAAACCAGTACCACAATGTCCAAGGGGGATGCCTGATGTCCCTGGCTGACAATACCATGGGAACCGCCTGCTGCTATTTAAATGACGCGGTGACGACCCTGGATCTTCAGTATCATTTCATGAAACCGGTGAGCCTGGGCGCCAAGGCGGTTTGCACGGCGGACGTTCTCCATGCCGGAAGAAAGGTGATTACCGTGCAATGCCGGATGACCGTGGATGACCAGCTCGTGGGCTATGGGACCTCGACGTTTTACCGTCTGGGTAAACCCCTGATTCCCGAGGACTATGACCCTCAAACATACCGAAAATCGCTTGAATCCTCCGAAAAAGACCAGAATAATTGAGCCTTTACAAGCCATCGCCAGCGTGATAGACTTCTATATTGTATCGGTTGAAGTGGGCCTTTTAAGCGCAAAAATGCCCCGGCCGGTAACTTTTGGGAGTAGGAGGAAGAAATGGCTGACAAAGTGAAATTAGCTTGCACCGAGTGCAATAACAGAAACTACGATACCACCAAAAATAAGAAAAACACCGAAGGACGCATCGAATTGCGCAAATACTGCCCGGTATGCAGAAAACATACAGTGCATAAGGAAACGAAGTAGGAGGAGTTATGGCTGGTAATAATCCTGGACGCCTCACTGCGGCCCGCGCCGAATACAAAAAGGTATCCTGGCCTACACGGTCCGAAATTGTCCAATACACACTTGTTGTATTAGCGGTCACGGTGGTGGTGGCCCTTTTCTGCTGGGTACTTGATCTGATTTTTGGATGGCTCATCGGTCTTGCCCTCTAATCGAAGGGAGATCAAGATGGCTGAAAACCAGAAAGATGAAAAGGACTTGGAAATCTTCGATGAAGAGGCCCAGGGTGTAGAAGAGATTTCTGAAGAAGAAAAATTGTCCCTTGATCGAGCGAATTCTGGAAAATGGTATGTTGTTCATACCTATTCTGGCTATGAAAACAAGGTCAAGCTGAAGATCGAAATGATGATCGAGAACAAACAGGACCCCAATATTTTTGATGTCCGCGTACCGATGGAAAAATATACGGAAACCAAAAATAATCAGAGAGTCATAAAAGAAAGAAAGATCCTTCCGGGCTATGTTCTCGTAAAAATGATTGTCACCCCCCAATCCTGGTATTTATTGAGAAATACGCAGGGCGTGACCGGCTTTGTCGGGGCAGGCCGCCAGCCTGTACCGCTTACGGACCGGGAAATTGCGAAATTTGGCGTTCGCGAGCAGGTTCGTCAAAGAGAAATGAACGTCGAGGTGGGGGATAGCGTTGAAATCATCTATGGTCCCTTCACGGGCTTTTCCGCCAAAGTGGAAGAGGTTAATGACGAAAAAGAGACTTTAAAGGCGCTGATCAATATGTTTGGTCGGGAGACATCGGTTGAATTGTCCTTCGATGACATTGAGACTGAATGATCTTCGTTAAAAAATGAATGTCACTGTTTTAGTGGAAGGGGGGCGCTTACCCCGCTGTTACCACGAGCACAAATCCTGAGGAGGATATGATGGCTAAAAAAGTAAGTGCAATCGTAAAATTACAGATTCCCGCTGGCCAGGCTTCGCCAGCCCCCCCAGTCGGTACCGCGCTGGGACCGCACGGAGTCAATATCATGCAGTTTGTCCAGGCCTTTAACGCCCAGACAGCAAGTCAGCAGGGAATGATTATTCCTGTTGTCATGACGATCTACCAGGATCGTTCCTTTACCTTCATCACAAAGACCCCGCCAACGGCCGTTCTGATTAAAAAGGAACTGGGTCTGGATAAGGCATCCGGCGAACCCAACAAGACCAAAGTTGGCAAGCTCAGCAAAGATCAGCTTCAAAAAATTGCAGAGATCAAAAAACCGGATATCAACGCCGCTTCGTTAGAAGCCGCAATGGCTCTGGTTGCCGGCACAGCCCGTTCGATGGGCGTCGAGGTTGAAGAATAAACCGTGGGAGGATTTTTCCGTTAATACCACCAGGAGGATCAAATGGCAAAAAAAGGTAAAAAATACGTAGAAGCGGCCAAGCTGATCGATTCCCATAAAGACTACGATCTCAAAGAAGCGGTCGCCTTATTAAAGAAAACGGCAACGGCAAAGTTTGACGAAACCATCGAACTTCATGCCCGTTTAGGCGTGGATTCCCGTCATGCGGATCAGCAGGTTCGCGGGACGGTCGTTCTGCCGAACGGGACCGGAAAAAAAGTTCGGGTTGCCGTCTTCGCAAAGGGAGCGAAGGCCCAGGAAGCACTGGATGCCGGCGCAGAGTTTGCCGGAGAAGAATTAGTTGAAAAGGTGCAAAACGAAGGTTGGTTAGATTTTGACGTCGCCATTGCCACCCCGGATATGATGGGTCAGATCGGCCGTCTCGGCCGCGTTTTGGGTCCCCGTGGCTTGATGCCGAACCCCAAGGCCGGAACCGTTACCATGGATGTGGCCAATGCGGTCAAAGAGGTCAAAGCCGGTAAAGTAGAGTACCGTACGGACAAGCAAAACATTGTTCACGTCCTGGTCGGGAAAGCTTCGTTCAGCGAAGATCAGCTTTATGAAAATTTAGCGGCGATGATAGCCGCTCTGGTTCGGGCAAAGCCAGCATCGGCAAAAGGTAAGTATATGAAATCCGTTTCCGTTGCGACGACGATGGGCCCTGGCATTTCGTTAGACACCAATGCGCTGATGGAATTAGGCCGCTCAGCGAAATAACCGGTTTCTGATTTGCGAAAAAGCGAAAAGACTGGTATCATTAATAATCGGCTACCGAAGACCACAGGCGCGGGGCATGGCCCTGCTTAATTTCCTGTCGAGGTGGAAGGAATAGACATTTTCCGTCTCCCCCTATCTTCAGATCCGGGGAGACTTTTAATTTATGTAGCCGGAGGGGGTGAAAGACACTTGAAAGAAGAAACGCTAAAGAAAAAACAGCAGGTGATTGACGAAATCGCTGAAAAAATTCAGAAGGCGGAATCCCTGGCGATTGTTGAATATAAAGGGATTTCCGTTGCCGATGTCACCGAACTCCGCAATACTTTCCGCAATGGCGGCGTCGAATATAAGATTTATAAAAATACGATGGTCGCCCGCGCCCTTGAGCAGTTAGGCATTGCCGGTTTTGATGAGGTTTTAAATGGCCCGAATGCCTTCATTTTCTCGAATGAGGATATGGTCGCCGGACCGAAAATCGCTGGCGATTTTGCCAAAGAGCATGAGGACCAGTTCCAGATTAAAGCGGGATTGATTGATGGGAAGATGATCAATAAGGACGAGGTCATTGCCCTGTCGAACCTGCCCAGCAAGGAAGTTCTGCTCAGCATGGTCCTGGGCGCTCTCCAGGCTCCCATTTCTGGATTGGCCTCGGTATGCAACGCCGAGATTACAAGCCTTCTGTATGCGCTTAAGGCGATTGAGGAAAAACAAGAGGGCGGAGAAGGCTCCGCCGCATAACCGAAACCAATGTTCCCTTGTCACTGATTAAAGAATATCCTTAAGGAGGATTTATCCATGGCTGATGAAGCAGTAAAAGTTGAAGCAACCGAAGAAAAAGCACAGTGCTCTGAAAAAGTTCAGGCGATTGTTGAAGAAGTAAAGGCTTTAACCGTTTTGGAATTATCTGAACTGGTCCATGCCTTAGAAGATGAATTTGGCGTATCCGCTGCCGCTCCTGTTGCCGCCGCCGCTCCTGTTGCTGGGGCTGCCCCTGCCGCCGGCGCCGCTGCCGCTGAACAGACCGAATTCGACGTCATCCTCAAGTCTGCCGGCTCTGCGAAGATCCAGGTTATCAAGGTCGTCAAGACCCTGACCGGTCTGGGCCTCAAGGAGGCAAAGGCTCTGGTTGACGAAGCGCCAAAGCCAATCAAAGAAAAAGTCTCCAAAGAAGAAGCCGACAAGATCAAAGAGGAAGTGGAGAAGGCCGGCGGCGAAGTCGAGGTCAAATAGTTCTAACCCCTATGTTTTTCAAGACCGGCAGAGAAACTTTTCTCTGGCCGGTCTTTTCTTACGAGGGGGTGAGGGACCGGGCAAAGCGAACGCGCTTTCTTTGCCGCAACGCATCGAAAAGCCCTTTTCCCTGGCCTTTTGAACCCCAAAACAGGAGAATACCATGAAAACGAATGCAAAACTAAAAATGAAAAATACCAGCAAGAAATTCATCGTTCGTATGCCGTCTTCTGCTTGAAAAAAAA
>CABTZP010000063.1 GCA_902489375.1 uncultured Tissierellia bacterium
TCGCGCGAAAAATTGCCGATCAGATCGTCTGCCGGTGAAAAAGATAAATTTCAAGGGGGATATCATGGAAAAGAAAGAATTGATCGCTCTTTATGAGGATTATCAAAGAGAAAAGTTGGCTTTAAATATGGCCCGGGGCCGCCCATCGGATGCCCAGCTGAACCGGGTGCAGGAAATTATGGATGAAGTGGCTCTGGATCATCCCTCCCACGCTCAAAATGGGACGGACTGCCGAAATTATGGGGGAGATCCAGGCGGAATTTTCGAAATGAAAGCCATCTTCGCCGACATGGTAAAAACGGACCCGGATAAGGTCCTGGCTTTGGGAAACTCCAGCTTAAATCTCATGTTTGAGATTCTCTCCAAGGCTTATTATGGCCCCCTTCCCGGTCAGAAAAAAGCCTGGAGAGAAGAGGAGAAGGTCTCTTTTCTTTGTCCGGTTCCTGGCTATGACCGGCATTTTTCTATCTTGGAATACCTGGGCATTTTTATGATTCCCATTCCCATGACAAAAGAAGGTCCGGATCTTGATGAGATTTTGGAGCATATGAAAAAGGACCCCTCTATCCGCGGAATGATTTGCGTTCCGAAATATTCCAACCCCGATGGCTATGTCTATTCGGAAGAAGTCTGCCGAAGGCTGGCTCAGATGGATGCCCCGGAGGATTTTCTTGTGATTTGGGACAATGCCTATGCCTGCCATCATTTATATGAGGAAGAGCAAAAGCAGGCGGACATTCCCGATATCCTTTCTCTTGCGGAAGAGGCCGGTCACCCGAACCGTTTTGTGGAATTTGCGTCTACATCGAAAATGACCTATGCCGGAGCCGGGGTCGCGGCGCTGATCGCCAACCAGGAGATGAGGGACTGGTTCCTTCAAAGCTACCAGTGGCGGTCCATTGGCCCCAATAAGATGGTCCAGCTTTATCATGCCAAATTCTTTGAACGGGCCGGCGGATACCGGAAGCTGATGAAAATGCACGCCGACATCCTGCGGCCGAAGTTTGAACGCGTCCTGGATATCTTGGATGAGGAACTTTCCGGAACAGGATTAGCCAGCTGGAACATTCCTTTGGGGGGATATTTTGTCAGCGTCAATCTCAAGCCAGGGATGGCGAAAAAAGTCGTTCAAATGTGTCAGGATGCGGGCGTCAAGCTAACCAAGGCCGGTGCAGCTTTCCCTTATCATCAGGATCCTCTGGATCAAAATATTCGTCTGGCACCCTCCTATCCTCCTTTGGAAGAGCTGGAAAAGGCCATCCGGATTTTCTGTCTCTGTGTAAAGATTGCTGGTGAAAAGGATTAACTTTCTTAGGGAAAGCCAGGTTGGCTTTTTCTCATCCTCTTACGCCCTATCTTTTCCCTGATGCCCAAAAGAGCTCACCCCGCCGGGTTAGGAAGGGCTAAAAAAGAAAGGGGGCCTATTCTACCAGCTTTTTTAAGAGCTGATCGAGGCTTTCGATGGAACGATCCGATTTAGCCACCCTTTGATCACGGATTTCCCGGGCCCTTTCATAAGCTTTTCCTAAATCTTTTCCAATGTTTGTTAAATTTCGCTCCTGCGCAATACCGTATGCCGCCTCTTTTAAAGAAGGAAGTTTTTTCTTTTGAAAGAGGCGGATTTTTTCTTCAAAGTCGTCGACATCTTTCGCTTTGTAACAATGGACGCCGTCTTTAAGCCAGGGGTCAAATACAGGAATATCCCGGACGATAAAATCGGCCCTAGCAGCGCAGGCTTCAATGGCTGGAATGCCTTCCGTTTCCTCAAGGGTGGGGAAGATATAGAGGTCAGAACCCTGAAGAGCCAGGTTGATCTCTTCTCTGGGCACATATCCCGCGAAACGAAGGTTGGGAAGGCTGGTTTTGACGGCATCCCGAACTTCTTCAGGAACCAAATTCAGATTTAGGTCTCCAAACCAGATAAATTGAATATCGCCCATTCGGCTAGCTAACTCGACAAAATCAAGGATCCCTTTTCTCTTTAAAAAGAGACCGATGCCCATCACCACAAAGTCCCGGGAGGAGTAGCCCCATTTTTCCAGAAATTTTTTCCGGGCATGGGGAAGCGGCTGAAAAGCATCCAGATCGACCCCATTGGAAATGGCAAAGATCTCTTTATTTAAACCATAGCCTTCCAGAAGCTTCTTGGAATAGGGGGTGGGGGTGATAAGCACATCGCCCAGGCTATAGGCGTAGGAAATCCACTGTTTAAAAAACGGAGCCATTTGATTGGAAAAAATAAAGGAATTCTCAAAATCCTCTTCAGTGGAATGCGCGTGATAGACAATGGCCTTATCTGATTTTCGGCAGAGTTCGGCAAAAATAACCGAGGAGGGAAGGTAGGTATTAATGTGAAGAAGGTCATAGGAATCATTCCGATCCAGGGTAAAGGGGACCTGAGCCAATTCCAGAGCCCTTGCTTGGTGGGTAATGGCCTTGCCCAGACCGGATTTTTTGATCATGTCTTGGCCTTCGGCGTACAGTAAACTTCTTTGAATTTGCGTTTTCGGCATGCTTTCTCCCTTCTGTTTGTTCGATGGTGGGTTTAGGATTATCTTCCTTCAATCGTTCTTTTTTTTCAACTTTTTCCCTGCATCCTCTTCATAAGAAAGAATAATCATCAGCTTGGCCTGCTCCATTTTTTTTATTTTTTTTAACCTCGATTTAACATAGGCAATCTCTCATTTTTACAAGTTCAATCTATCCTTATTGAGAAATGGAATGTAGTCGTAGGTTATTGCAAAGGAAATCGATAAAAATTGTAGAGGAGAAAAATATGTCAACATTAAAAAAATTTGTAACATATGTTCTTGCCGCTGTTCTTGTCATCAGCCTGGCAGCCTGTGGTTCTGAACCCGCCCCGGAAAAAGAATCTTCCACTGAGGCGAAGAGTGAGGCGAATCAGGGATCATCCAGCGAAGCGCCAAAAGAGGCCGGCATGACCGGAGTAATTAATGTAGTTTCTCGTGAAGAAGGATCCGGTACCCGTGGCGCCTTTACCGAAATCACTGGCATTGTCCAGGATAAAAAGGATATGACCAAAGCTGATGCCGCGATTCAAAACTCTACCGATCAGGTTCTGACCTATGTCAGCGGAGACAAGGCCTCTATCGGATACATCTCTTTAGGTTCCTTAAATGACACGGTCAAGGCTGTAAAAGTTGATGGCGCAGAAGCGACGGAAGAAAACGTCATCAATGGTTCTTACCCGGTAAAGCGTCCTTTCAATATTGTCTACAAAGAGGGCGTTAATGAACAGACAAAGGACTTCATCTCCTTTATCATGAGTAAAGAAGGACAGGACCTGGCGAAAGAATCCAAAGTCATCGCCAAAGAAGCTGATGCGAAGCCTTATGAAAAGACCAAAGACTTCACCGGCTCAATCCGGATTCAGGGATCAACCTCGGTTACTCCATACATGGAAAAATTAATGGAAGCCTATAAGAAAGTTCAGCCTCAAATTAAGTTTGACTTCACTTCGAACGGATCCGGCGCAGGAATTACGTCCACCATCAACGATGAAGCGGACTTAGGCATGGCTTCTCGTGAAATCAAAAAGGAAGAACTGGATCAGGGCCTTACCGCTCAGGCCATCGCCTTGGACGGCATCGCGGTTGTTATTCACAAAGAAAACCCAACCGAATCTCTTGAAATGAGCCAGCTTAAAGATATCTTCACTGGAGCGGTTACCCAGTGGGAAGAACTGGCAAAATAGGATAAAAAATCTTCAGGGATTCGGTCTTCCCGAATCCCTGTCTTTTTTTTAGAAAGGATTTTCTATGGCAAAAAGTTCACTTCGGCCCATAGAGCGTGTCATGAATATCCTCTTCATCGCGGCGACAGCGGTTTCGATTATTGCAGTCGGACTGATCTGCTGGTTCGTCTTTTCCACAGCGATCCCGACTATGGCCAAAATCGGTTTTAGGGACTTTCTTTTCGGGTCCCTGTGGAAGCCAACTCAGGATGTTTATGGCATTTTGCCCATGATTGTCGGGTCCTTGTATGTTACTTTGGGCGCAGCAATCATCGGGGTCCCAGTTGGAATTCTTACGGCCGTTTATATGGTCTTCTATTGCCCCAAATCCATCAAAACCTATGTGCAATCGGGAATTAACCTTTTAGCCGGGATTCCTTCCGTTGTGTTTGGTTTGTGGGCCTTGGAAACCATTGTTCCTTTGATCCGAACACGTTTTGGGGGCTTTGGTCTTTCCATCCTGGCCGCCATGATCCTCCTGGGCATTATGATATTACCGACGGTCATCACCCTTTCGGAATCCGCTATTCAGTCCGTTCCAGATGCCTATTATCAGGGTGCCATTGGTTTAGGGGCCTCGAAAGAGCGGGCAATCTTTACCGTCGTGGTTCCAGCGGCCGGCTCTGGAGTCCTTGCTTCTGTTGTTATGGGCGTTGGACGGGCGATTGGTGAAACAATGGCGGTTCAAATGGTAATCGGGAACGCACCCATTTTTCCTAAGGGTCTGGCTTCAATGGGAAGGACCTTGACCACCAACATCACAACAGAAATGGCCTATGCCGGCGGTCTTCACCGGGAAGCCCTGATCGCGACGGGAGCTGTTCTCTTTATTTTTATTCTTGTTATCAACCTCATCTTTAATGTGGTGAAAAACGGGTCAAAGAAGGGAGCCTGAAATGCCAGAAAACGCTTTAGAAAAAAAGGCCTTCCCAGGGAGAAAAAAAGAACAGGCTTATAAAAAGACCGATTCCGCTTCCCGGATCCGGGCCATGATCGTAAAGATTCTGATATATGCCAGTATTATTTTTACGATTGCGATGCTGATTCTTGTCATTGGACAGGTGAGCCTTCGCGGCATTTCTCACCTTAGTCCGGAGATTTTTTCTCTAAAATGGACGACCGAGAACCAGTCCATGGTTCCCGCCATCTGGAATACGCTTGAACTGGTTTTTCTGACGATGCTCTTAACGATTCCTTTTGGCATTGCCACCGCCATCTATACAGTAGAGTATGCGCCGCCAGGAAGTCAATTTGTAAAAATTGCCCGTCTGATGACCGAAACCCTTCAGGGAATTCCTTCCATCTTGTTCGGCCTTTTCGGTATGATTTTCTTTGTCAATAAGATTGGCTGGGGAAACTCGATTATTGCTGGTTCGCTAACGATGTGGTTTATGACCCTTCCTCTTTTGATTCGGTCGACGGAAGAAGCGCTTCTCGCGGTACCGAACCGGTTAAGGGAAGCTTCCTATGGATTAGGAGCGGGGAAACTTCGGACAACCTTTAACGTTGTCCTTCCAGCCGCATCCATGGGAATCTTTTCTGGCATCATTTTAGCGATCGGGCGAATTTTTGGTGAGACAGCGGCCCTTCTTTACACTGCCGGATCGATGTCTCAATACGCCAGTCCAGGGATGAACGGCAGAACCCTTTCTATCCATATGTATCTACTTCAAACGGAAGGGGTGTTTAAAGACCAGGCCTATGCGACCGCCTTTATTTTGCTCTTGGTTGTTTTGGTCATCAACTCGTGCTCCACCCTTATTGAGAACCGCTATAAGAAGAAGGAGTTAGGAAATGACGGAAAAAATTAAAATTCAAAATTTCCATTGCTGGTATGGTGACTTTGAGGCCATCAAAGGGGTCAGCATGGATATTGAAGAACATGAAATCACGGCCTTTATTGGTCCCTCCGGATGTGGAAAATCGACCATTTTGCGTTCGATTAATCGGATGAATGATCTGGTGAGGGGGTTTAAAACCGAAGGGCTGATTGCCATTGACGAACAAAATATTTATCAGGACATTGATGTTTATCAGTTAAGAAAAAACGTCGGGATGGTTTTTCAGCAGCCGAATCCCTTCCCCAAAACAATTTATGATAACGTGGCATACGGCCCCCGGACCCATGGCATTCATGAAAAGGAAACCTTGGATGAAATCGTGGAAAAATCGCTCAAGCAGGCTGCTGTCTGGGAGGAAGTGAAAGATATTTTAGACCAATCGGCCGTTTCCCTTTCAGGCGGCCAGCAGCAAAGAATTTGTATCGCGCGGTGCCTGGCGGTTGAACCCGGCGTCATTTTACTGGATGAACCGACTTCTGCCCTCGACCCCATCTCCACAACAAAAATTGAAGATCTCCTCTTCCATCTGCGTGATGAATACACCATTGTGATTGTCACCCATAATATGCAGCAGGCCGCTCGCATTTCGGATAAAACGGCCTTCTTTTATCTGGGAGAAATGTTAGAATATGGCGATACCACCCAAATCTTTGAAAGTCCCGCGGATGAGAGAACCCAGCGCTATGTCACCGGAAGATTTGGTTGATTTTAAAGGATGAGAAAAAAGTCAACGATATAGAGTAGAGATCAAAGAAGGGATATTATGAGAGACCATTTTGAAGAAAAACTTGACGCCATTTACAATCATTTGACGCGCATGGGCGAGCGCTGCTCCCTATCCGTTTCCCAGGCGGTCCAGGCTCTTCTGGATCAGAATGCTGATATGGCAAAGGAAGTCATCCAATCCGAAAGAGAAGTCAATACCCTGAGTGAATCCATTGAGAGGGAATGCGTTTTGATCGTTCTAAAAGAACAGCCTGTCGCACACGATCTTCGCTTTGTCACGGCTTCCCTTCACATGATCAGTGACCTGGAGCGCATAGGGGATATGGCCTATGATATCAGCGAACTGGTTTTGGAAATGATCGAACGAGGTGAGCAGAAAAAGCATCTTGTTAACCTTGAGGCGATGGCCCATACCGCCACGCTGATGATCTCCGACGCCGTGGAATCCTATGTGCAGGGGGATGAAGATCTGGCCAGGGAAACGGGAGCCAGGGACGATGTGGTTGATGAACATTTTATCAAGGTTTGTGATGACATCATTGAAGAAATTCAAAACAATACGATTGACGCTTCGACAGCGGTCGATTTGATCATGGTTTCCAAGTATTTGGAAAGGATCGGCGATCATGCCCAAAATATCAGTGAGCAGGTGCTTTTCTCACTGACCGGCGAAACGATTAAGTTTCAATAACCCTAACCAGAGTAAAGAACCCTCACCAGAGTAAAGACGGGGGAAAAAGTTTTTTGACTTTTCTTTCCTGCCCGTATTCATTTTTTCCTGGCCCCCTTTTGCTGTACAATGAAAAAAGATCGACAGGATCAGGAAGGAGGCATTTGATGAAGAAGATCTTCATTGTTGAAGATGACCTAAATATCCGTGAACTTGTCATTTATGCTTTAAAGAACTCAGGATTTGATGCCCAGGGTTTTCCAGATGCGTCCCCTTTTTACAAAGGGCTTGAAAAAGCCCTTCCCGACTTGATTATTTTGGATATTATGCTGGAGGGGGAGGATGGCTTTGCCATTCTCCAGACTTTAAAAAGTCGGGCGGAAACAAAACCAATTCCCGTGATTATGCTGACGGCAAAGACTGGCGAGATGGATAAGGTCAAAGGGCTGGACCTTGGAGCAGATGACTATATTACAAAGCCCTTTGGCGTTTTAGAGATGATTAGCCGGGTGAAAGCCTGCCTTCGCCGGGTGGACAAGGAAACGGAAACCGTAATGCTGGCCGTTGGAGAAATTCAAATGGACCTGGAGAAGCGTTTGGTCGAAGTTTCCGGAAAACCGATTCAGCTTACCTATAAGGAATTTGAACTCCTGGCTTATTTTTTGGCCAATCCGGGGATTGTTCTTTCTCGAGACCAGCTCATGAATAAGGTTTGGTCTTATGATTATTCCGGAGAAACGAGGACCGTGGATGTACACATCCGGACCCTGCGGCAAAAATTAGGAAGGGCACGGTCTCAAATCGTCACCGTGAGAAACGTAGGATATAAACTGGTGTAAATAAAGATCATTCGACCCTTTTTCAGCGCCGGCCCCCCTGCCCGCGCCTCTCTGGTTTTTTTTCAATCATTTTTTTTTCTTTGTTATTTTGTTTTTTTTAAGAAAAAAAAA
>CABTZP010000064.1 GCA_902489375.1 uncultured Tissierellia bacterium
CAAAAGAAAAAAAATCGATCCTTTCCGAGAGGGGGGATTCCAGAGGAAAAATTCCTTTAAGCGGCTGGTCATTTCTTCCTTTACCGCGCTTTTCGGCTTTATGGCGTCAAACCTTCTGGTTAACCTTCTCCCGGTCAGCTTCTATAACAATGCCCAGGAATTTTCTCAATCGTTTGGTCAAATGAGCGAGTTTTCTTCCGGGCTTTCCATTTTGCTTCTTTTTCTTTCCCTCTGCGTTACCGGTCCGGCCACAGAAGAACTCATTTTCCGCGGCCTTCCGGTCTTTGTTGGCCGGCGGGAAGGTGCGAAAGACTGGGCCTGTATTGGCATAGGCGCCCTGGTCTTCGGCCTGGCCCACTGGATGACGGGCGGGCTGGGCCTGGTCATTTCCGGAACGGTTCTGGGTTTTCTTTTCGGCCTGATTTTCTTTCAGTCGGGTTCTCTGAAAGCGGATATGATTGCCCATGGAGTTGTCAATTTTCCAGCCTTTCTGGCCCTCATTTTTATGCCGGATCAGCTGTCCACAGAGCTTCCCGGCCCCTCCCTAGAAGCGCTGAAAGTGACGATCCTTCCCATATTCCTATATACTGGATTAACGATTTTAGGAATTCGTTGGCTGAAGAATCATCCGTCCGAAGAACTTCCGCCAAAGCCTGCCCAGGAGGAAAAGACCGACCAGGATAGCTCATCCAGAAAGGAAGTTTCAAATTCTTAAACCGGATGATGATTTGAATGGCCCATTCAGGGAAAGTCAATGACGAGTTTAAAAACCGGGCCAAGCAGGGTATATATCTTCTGGTTTTAAGATGGAATGATCAAGAAGCTGCCGGCGAAAAGATCAGCCGGCTCTTCAAATGATAAGATGGGCCAACCAGCCCAAAGAGGAGGAAAGATGATCACACTGGAAGATTTAGAAAGACTCATGGCGGAAACGGGAGCTGGTTATGAACTTTGCTCCATGGCGCTTAAAGCGCGGGACGGGGATTATGACTTGGCCAGGGAAACCGTCTATAAAATCATGAATGAAAACCGCGGCGAAGGTCAGGAGATTGAAGAATCTTATATTGACGCGGAATATGCCGAAAATAGGAATCAAGAAGGGAACGAATCGGAGGGGCTTTCCTTCGACCAGTTTTGGAAGACTTGCAAAGAGGTTTTATCCAAAGTCAATGCCACAAGCATAGTTGTCCGAAAGGAGGGCCGTGTCCTTTTGAACCTGTCTGTAACGGTGGGCGCCATCGGCCTGATCCTGGCTCCTTTAGCTTCCCTTTTTGCATTGGGCGCGGCTTTTTTCACCCAGTATGAAGTGGTCATCGTCCTAGAAGACGGGCGAGAGATCAATATTTTAAAGATGGCAAAGGATGAAGCTAATAATATTAAACGAAGCTGGGAATATTACGTCAATACTCATAATAAGAGCGACGATGAGGATTCGAAAGAAGCTTAAAAAGAGCGGCTTTTATTCACGCGAAGGCAGTTTGCTTTTAGCCAAACTGCCTTTTTTTTGCGTATTTCGTTAACGTTTGAACGATCTGTTTTTTCTTCATAAGGGCACATATTTTGGACTTGATTGGTTAGAAAAATAAGAGGGACCGAGACTTGGCCTGAAAAAAGGGGCTTGACAAATCTTTTTTTGTCTTTATGATTAGCTTAGATCAGATTGAAACCGATAAGGAAGAAGAGTAGTCAGCGATCTTTTCTGATAGAGAGCTTCGGCGGGTGGAATCGAAGCAGAAGGGAGCTGGTGAATGGACTTCTGAGGGCGGAAGGAAATGCAAAAACGCAGAGTATTGTCCGACGGGTGGCCTGGCCGTTATCATCAGGATCGATATGAATGTATCGAAGAGGTGCACAGAAATGTGAATTTGGGTGGTACCGCAGAAGTTGTTGCTTTTGTCCCATGGGGATGAAAGCATTTTTTTATGTTTTCATGCGGACTCTTTCGATACCAAAAATCTAAGGAGGAAAAAATGAAAAAACAGCTAATGAAATTTGCAGGACTTCTTCTCGCGGGAATTTTCCTTTTGACCGGATGCCAGAGCGCGTCCGATTTGAACAAGGAAAGCAACCAAAAAAGTGAGCAAAGCGCCCCGGCGCCGGCTAGCCAGGACCAGAACCAGCCGGAAAATCTCGCCGAAGGCACGTACACCGTGGGCATTTCCCAGTTCGCCCAGCATGAATCTTTGGATAATTGTCGCAACGGCTTTATCAAGGGACTGGCTGATGAGGGTTTGGTCGAAGGAAAAAATCTGACCGTTTTCTATGAAAACGCCAACGCTGAAACCGCTACCGCCGATCAGATCGCTAAAGATTTTGTGAGCAAGAAGGTAGATCTGATTGCCGCTGTAGCGACCCCTTCGGCCATGTATGCCTTTACCGAAACCGAGGGAAAAGAGATCCCCGTAGTTTATGTAGCGGTCAATGATCCGGTTTTTTCCGGCTTCGCCCATGAAGATAAAAGCTCGACCGGAAATATCACGGGAACCTCCGATGCCCTGCCCATTGAAGCACAGCTTGAGATGATGAGAAAGGTCCTGCCCGAAGCCAAAAAATTGGGTATTCTCTACACCACCTCGGAAACCAACTCGGAATCCAGTGTGAAAAAATATCAGGAACTTGCGCCGAAATATGGCTTTGAGCTGATTGCCACAGGAATTGCCGGGGCGGCTGACATTCCCATGGCAACTGATGACCTGTTAAACAAGGTGGACTGCGTCACCAATCTTACGGATAACACCGTTGTCAACCAGCTTCCCATGATCCTTCAAAAGGCTCAGGATAAGAAAATTCCGGTTTTCGGATCGGAAATTGAGCAGGTGAAAAAGGGCTGCCTGGCCGCTGAAGGGATTGAATATATCGATCTGGGCGAGCTGACCGGAAAGATGGCGGCCAAGATCTTAAAGGGAGAAAAGACAGCGAAAGATCTTCCCTTCCAGGTCATTGACAAGCCCTATCTTTACATCAATACCGCGGTTGCTGAGAATTTGGGCATTTCCCTGGATGAAGACTATGTCAAAACGGCAGAACGGGTCTTGGATACCATTGATGTAGGCGCCAAGTCTGACAGCGAAAGCAATAAATAAAACAATAAATAAAAGAGGAAAGAAGCAAAAATTGGACGGAAGAAGGCCCCAAAGCTGGCGCTTCTTTGCATGAATCATGTCAAAAAGGGGAGAATGATGAGTATTTTTAGCGGAATCCTGGAGCAGGGACTGATCTACGCGGTTCTTGGCCTGGGAATCTATATTTCCTTTATTGTCTTAAATATCCCGGACCTTACGGTAGACGGAACCTTTCCCTTCGGGTCGGCTCTGTCCGCCTGGTTTATCCTCATGGGATTTCCGCCTCCCCTTGCCCTTCTGGGCTGCTTTCTGGGCGGAATGATTGCCGGAACCATCACCGGGATCATTCACGTTCGCTTCCACATTATCGATTTTATTGCCGGAATTATTACGGCGACGGGACTCTACACCATTAACCTTTTGGTTGCGGGAAAGGCCAATGTCGCCCTCTTTAACAATCCCTCTATCTTTAATCAGGGGCTCTTTCAGTCCTGGTTTGGCCCTTCCACCGGGCCATGGCGAACATCTCTGATCCTTTTTCCCTGGATCCTTCTGATAAAAATTTTATTGGATCTTTTCTTCTCAACAAAGGCCGGTTTTCTTCTGAAGGCGTCCGGCGATAATCCCATGCTGGTAAAGACCATGGGAAAAGACCCCGGCCAGTCTAAAATTTTTGGCCTTGCCCTTGCCAATGGGCTGGTGGCCTTATCAGGCGGTCTGCTCTGCCAGCAGCAGCGGTTTTTTGAGATTTCGGTTGGAACCGGATCCATGATGATCGGGCTGGCATCCGTTGTCATCGGGATGAAAATTTTTGAGCGCCTGCCGAGCATCCAGGATACGACGAAGGTGATTATCGGCTCGATTATTTATAAAGCGATCATTGCCATTGCTCTTGCCCTGGGCCTTCCTTCGCAAATGATGAAGCTGATGACGGCGGTCCTTTTCTTCCTGATTTTGGTGCTTTCGCACACAGGCGGCTTGATCAGGACCAGGACTTCCGGACAGAAAGGAGATCGGACCAATGCTTAAACTTTCTCACATCGACAAGACCTTTGATCCGGGGACAGTCAATGAAATGCAGATTTTTAAAGATTTTCATCTGACGGTCGAAGCGGGGGAATTTATCTGCATCATTGGCTCCAACGGGTCTGGGAAGACCTCTCTTTTGAACATGATCTGCGGGGCGTCTTCGCCTAATGCCGGAACAATTGATTTGGATGGAGAAAATCTGTTAAAAGTTCCGGAGCATAAAAGGTATCGCCATATCGGCCGGGTATTTCAGGATCCATCCCTGGGAACTTGCCCAAAGCTGACGGTTTTGGAAAATCTTTCGATGGCGGATAACAAGGGAAAGCCCTGGGACCTGACCCGGGGCATTCAAAAGGACCGGATTGACTTTTACCGAACCGCCCTTTCCCAGTTTGGCCTGGGCCTGGAAAACAAGTTAAACGACCGGGTCTCGACGCTTTCTGGAGGACAGCGACAATCCATTGCCCTTTTGATGTCGACCCTAACTCCCATCCGTTTTCTTATTTTGGATGAGCATACCGCGGCTCTGGACCCCAAAACGGCCGACCTGATTATGCGCTTTACCGATCAAATTGTCCGGGAAAAGAAGCTGACGGCCCTGATGATCACTCATAATCTCAACTATGCCCTCCAGTATGGGAACCGGCTTTTAATGATGCATGAGGGAAAGATTGTTCTGGATAAGAAGGGAGAAGAAAAAAAGAAAATTTCTCTTCAGGAACTGCTCGATCAATTTGATCGAATTTCAATTGAAAAAGGCAATGATATTTAAGATTTCCTTTGATTGCTATAGAAAAAAAGGACTGAAACAAGTAAGATGAAGAAGAGTTTCGGCTCCTTTTTTTATTTGTGGTTGTTTCAAAATGATTGGTTGAGGAGGAATTATGTTTGAGAAACAGTTCAAGCTCCAAGAACATGGAGTAACGGCGAAAAGTGAGTTCACAGCGGGACTTACGACTTTCGTCACCATGGCCTATATTTTGGCCGTCAATCCCCAGATCCTAAGCGCGGCAGGGATGCCGGCCGGGGGTGTTCTGATTGCCACCGCAATCGGCTCCTTCATTGCCTGTATTTGCATGGCCTTTTTGGCAAACCTTCCTTTCGCCCTGGCTCCGGGTATGGGACTAAACGCCTATTTCACCTACGGAATTGTCATTGGAATGGGCTACAGCTGGCAGTTTGCGCTCTTTGCCGTTTTCGTTGAAGGCATCATCTTTATTTTGCTCAGTCTGACGAATGTTCGCGAGGCGATTTTTAACGCGATTCCGATGTCTCTGAAGCAGGCCATCTCCTGCGGAATTGGTCTTTTCATTGCCTTTATCGGCCTTCAATCAGCAAAGCTGGTCTCGGCGGATCCCGCAACGATTATCGCTTTTAGCAAATTTAATGTCGCTTTTCACACGGAGGGGATCACGGCCCTTTTGGCCTTCATCGGCGTTTTACTCATCGCCATTCTCACGCACCGAAAAGTGAAAGGCGCTATCCTGATCGGCATTTTTTCATCCTGGGTCATCGGCATGATTGCGCAGTCCATGGGCCTTTATCTGCCCAATCCCGAAGCGGGCTTTTTCTCCCTCTATCCCCATTGGGCGGCTCCGGATTTTTCCGGCTTTGGACAGATTTTCGGCCAGTGCTTTAAGCTGGACTTTTCATCGATCAAAATGGTTGATTTTATCGCCATCACCTTTGCTTTTCTTTTCGTTGATATTTTTGATACGATTGGAACCCTAGTTGGCTGCGCGGCAAAGGCTGACCTTCTGGATGAGGATGGAAAGCTGCCCGGCGCGAAAGGCGCTCTTCTTTCCGACGCGATTGGCACCGTTGTCGGCGCAGTCTGCGGAACTTCCACCGTTACAACCTACGTCGAATCTTCCGCTGGTGTGGAAGCGGGCGGCCGGACCGGTCTTACAGCTCTGACGGCCGGATTTTTCTTTTTGATTTCCATTATCCTTTCGCCTCTTTTTATCTCCATCCCAGCCTATGCGACAGCGTCTGCATTGATCTATGTTGGCTTCGCGATGTTTACTTCGGTCCTTCGGGTGGATTTTTCCGACCTTACCGAAGCGATTCCTGCGTACATTGCCATCCTTTCCATGCCTATGTTCTACAGCATTGCTGAGGGCATTTCTTTCGGCATCGTTACCTATGTGATCATGAAGCTCTTTACCGGAAAGAAGGAACAGATCAGCCCGCTCATGTATATTTTGGCTTTGGTCTTTATTGCCCGTTATATCTTTATGTAAAAGGTAGGTTTTCGATTGAATTCAAGCGGGGTTTTTAGGCTCGACACAGAAGGGGCCCGTGGGCGGCTTTTTCCTCGGAGCTGACCCAAAAGACCTATAAAAATAAGGAAACGACTCTCAAGAGTTTTCTTGATGGTCGTTTCTTTTTTTTTTTTCATCATTCGGGGGCTTACCGGAACCAATCGGCGCCAGCCCCTTGCCGTCCCGCTTAGCCGGGCCTTTTGGTCAGCCTCTGGTTTTTATACCATTTTCAAAAAAGTGTGATATCATTATAATATCAAAAAGAAACAATTCCTATGCTGGATGAGGGGTGCTAAAACCTCGTCGTCGCTCGCCATCCGGCTCCCTGCCGAAAGCCGTAAGACCCGGTCATCGCTTTTTCTAACGCACAGCCCCTGCAGTCCGGCTTCCGCCCTAACCTTTTTATTTTAGGAGGATTCAATCATGAAAAATACCACTGTGAAAAAACCCCTTCCTTCCAACATGGAGGAAAAAATTTTATTGGAAAAGCCCAACGGAATTGCCGTTCTCCTGGGCGTTATCATTCTCTATCTGGCGGCGATCTTTGCCTTGATCGCCGAAATGAGTCCCGTGGTAACCATCCTATCGATTCTCTGGCTGTCTTTAGGATGGATCCTTCTTTTCGGGTTAAAGGCGGTCAAACCCCAGGAAGCGATTGTACTGACTCTTTTCGGAACTTACACGGGAACCATCAAAAGTCCAGGACTCTTTTTTGTCAATCCCTTCTCCACCGTGTATAATCCTGCCGCGGATACGAAGCTGGGACAAAGCGAGGATGTCAATAAAAGCTCAGGTCTTGGCAGCATCTTTATTTCCGGGAACCAGTCCTATCGGCCGACCCTAAATAAAAAGATCTCCCTGAAGATTATGACGCTTTCCAACAGCCGGCAAAAAATTAATGACGCTCTGGGTAATCCCGTGGAGATCGCCATCGCCGTGACCTGGAGAGTCTATGATACGGCCATGGCCGTTTTTGCCGTGGACAATTACAAGGAATTTCTCTCTTTGCAATGTGACTCCTCGGTGAGAAATATCGTTCGCCTTTACCCCTATGACGTTGCCCCCAATATCGACACCACCGGAGACGGGCTGGCGGATGAGGGGAGTCTTCGCGGCTCGTCCGAGACGGTTGCCCGAAGGATTAAAGAAGAAATTCAGGGCCATG